>NZ_JBSQBB010000025.1:0-778 GCF_053851635.1 Mycoplasma sp. 2575 | reverse complement strand
TAATGAAGAAATTAAGAATGTAATTGATAATTTTTATTACAAGAATTTATATAAAGAATACGACAGAACTAAGGATGATGGCAAACACGGATTTGATTTTCTTGATGATGGTTATACAGATTTAGGTGTTATTTCAATGCAAAATAATGAACCAGACTATAACGAACCTTGAGATGAAGATGATGAACCAGGTGAATTAAGTTTTACAAATGCTGAAAATATGAAAATTAAAACAAAAAGCGAAGAAAGTTTTCATAAAAAAACTTATGACCCTAAAAAAGATGATGGAAAGAATCAAAATTTTGACTTTTCTATTGATAATAATAAGGATTTAATTGTTTCCAAATCAGAAGGGAGACCATGACAAGAATTGCCTGATCATAATGAACCTTGGATTTCTGATGATGAGGAAGGCAAAGATAATTCTAAACAAGATTCAAAATCACAAATGAAGTCTCCAGACTTAAAGAAAACAGAAGAAAAAAACCAACCTATGGTTTTTACAGATTTTGCAGATCTTGCCAATTCATTCTTTAAAGGAATAGAAGGTAAGGGTCCAATCTTTATATTTGAACCAAGATCGACAAAAAACTAAAATAAAATATTGAAATTTATAATCAATCTAATAAAGCACGAGGAGTTATTTTAGGTTTAACTTCTTGTGCTTTTGTGATATTTAGGATGATTTGCTAACCTATTTTTTGCCTTATTAGACACAAATTTTGCCAAAACAAAAAAAAAAAAAAAATACTATAAAATATGCTTTATAAACTTAATT
>NZ_JBSQBB010000024.1:0-1699 GCF_053851635.1 Mycoplasma sp. 2575 | reverse complement strand
ACCTATAACATTTTACTATATATGTTAGGTGGCTCATTTTTGTTGCAATTTAACGATTTTTAATACTTTTTTCTAATGATATTATTATATAATACTTCCATGCTATACGTTTTATATAACTCATTATCAAAAACAGGTAGAAATCAATCGAAAATATTCAATATTGTTTCCAAAATCGTCAAAATAATGAACGAGGATTCCTTAAAAATTATCAATGTAGCAAGTAGCAATAATAACAATTCCCTGCTAGATCGCCTTACTAACGAGGATAAAATTATAATCATTGGTGGCGATGGTACCCTAACACACATTATTAACACTTTAAAACAATCGTGCGCTAAACCAGAAATATATGCATATAAGGCGGGTACGGGAAATGATTTTGTGCGAAATGTTAAGATCCACCATAAACCAGAAAAAAGATCGCGACATCTTTACAAAATTAATGAGTTTATTGAAAAATTGCCAATAATTAAGTCAGGAAATACATATAGATATTTCTTGAATGGAACTGGTTTTGGAATTGATGCTCTAATTGCTAAAACTGTTAATGAAAAAAAGAAGTCAGGTGCAAGGGGTTCTTTTTTTCGAACAACAATTGAATGTTTAAAAAAATATAAGAGATTAAACAACATAAAGATTACTGTTGATAAAAAAGAGTATTTTTTTAATAACATAAATCTTGTTTCAGTAATGAATGGGCCTTATTATGGCGGAGGAATGAAAATTGCTCCAAATGCTGATATACTATCTGATAAATTATGTGTTATTGTCGTACATGATTTAGCAATTACAAAACTTCTCGGTGCTTTTATGCTAGTCTACTCAGGAATGCATACTGCAATAAAAAACGTTGAACAAATATTTGGCAATGAGATCAAAATCGAAAATATAACCAATGATTTTTCGCAAATTGATGGCGAAATATTTGAAACTGGATCTATTATAGAATTTAAAAAATAATTTTTTTGCTACAGCTTAAACTTTTAGAAGTTTTTATAACCAAAACAAGTTTAAACTACAAAACAATAATTAAAAATATTTGGACAAATATCCAAATATTTTAAAATTTTCATTAAATATTATAAAAAGGCAGGCTAGCAGCTGCAGCTGCGTGTGAGGCGAGACCGAAAATTAATGAAATAATTAAAATTGGTAATATTAATGAAACAACAATACCACCTATCGCCAATCCTTTACCAGATCCTCCAAGATTCTTAGATTGTACAAGACCAACAATACTAAAAGCCAAACCTAATAAAGGAATAAAAAACGCAAAAACCAATCCAAGAATCGCAAAAATATTGTTTTGTGTATTATTCTTTACTTGCTTATTAGAATTGTTAGAAAGATTTGCGCTGCAAATTGGACAAAACTTAACATATTCATCAAAATGCTTATTACATTTTCCACAGAATTTCATATTTTTAATATCCTTTCAATATATAAATATAACATTATTAAATGTTCCATATAAATAATACTATATATATATATATACGAATATCATCTAAAACAGGGCACTTTTTAGCTTTTTCTAGTGATTTTACTATCAAGAAAGCAGTTGTTTATTGAAAGTATTCTATTGATTTATTCCTATGTTTATCATAAAATTTTTATGTTTTAGAAAACAAAAAAACATCTTGAAATATAACAAGATATTTTTTGTTAAAACATTTTTTGTTTTCATTTTGATAAA
>NZ_JBSQBB010000023.1:0-1839 GCF_053851635.1 Mycoplasma sp. 2575 | reverse complement strand
AAACAGGTAAAAATCCTAGAAAAAGTAATTTGCTTTTTTTCATTTTTCTCCTTAATGTTTAATCGAGTTTATAAAGCATATTTTATAGTATTTTTTTTTTTTTTTTTGTTTTGGCAAAATTTCGCGATTAATGCTCTAATTATGACCAAAATTTTAGACAAAGCCAAGGCATTTATGAAGGAACTTTTTACTACTTAGTATTATTCTAATTTACGTTATTGATCTAATAAAAACATATTTACTGCGAAAATATCACTAACATAAATTAGTTTTATTTAATTCATTATTCAACCATTAAACTTAAGGAATAAAAAATGGCAAAACAGCCATTTTTTTGAACAAATTAATTTAATCTATTCTTTTTGTTGTGGAATCAAAACCCTATAATTTTAGTTTAAATTCGCTCAAAACTTCATTCTTTTGATTATTAAGAATTTCAATTATTTCTTCTGCGCTTTTTCCTTCAGAAACTAGCCGTTTTCTTTCTGATTCAAGCAAGAAGTTAATAAATTCATTTGCGGCATTAATGCTTTCTTGAATATTGTTTGGATTAATATTATTTGCCAATCAAGGAAAATCAATTTGGCTATTTGAGGAAGGCAACGCCTCATAGTTATTCAATAAGTTAATACTACATTCCATTGCTATTCTATCAGTAAGTTCCTTAATTTTTTTGATCATACTGAACTGAAACGAGCTCACGATTATAATAAGCTGCTTATTATATATTTGCAAACAGTTCTAATATTTTTTTATAAATAAGAAACTAAAAATCGTATCCTATATTTAGACACAAATTTTTATATAAATTTACTTTTTTTCAACGCTTGCTGAATTTTTTAATCATAATTTATTCAGTTTATAAGCATTTTTTATAGTTTTTCCTTACAAAGTATCCTTACTTACTAAAAAATAAAATTATCTAGTTCATTTTCTCATCCGACACCTTTTTTTGTGGAGTGTCTAAGATTATATTTTTTGGTAATGAATTTCCAACCAATCAATTTTTAATATGTTTATTTTTATGTCTAATATCATTTATAGTATCCTTTGGCAGAATATTTTTAATAGTTTCATAAACTGATTGTAAATCATTTTTGTTCACTAGTTTTAGAATTTATAGATGCTAGATTTTTAGTGGTTTGGTTTGTTCTAGTTTATAGTATGACTTGCTTTATAAGTAAGGGCTGCAAATTAGTACTATTAATGTTGGTTAAAGCTCTGAAAAGTAATTTTCTTTTTTTATTATTCTCCTCTTGTTCTATTTGAACAATGGGGCTTTTTGTATATAATTTTCAATTTTTATTCACAAAATATCTAGGCTTTTGAATATGCATCGCATTTTTTGTTCTTAACTTCAACAAGGTATTTTAGCTTAAAAACGGCATTTTTTAGCCATGCTTAATAAGTTTTATTCGCATTTTAATATTAATTTTTAACCCTATTGATAATAAAAAACCAGACTTATATCTGGTTTAGAATAAAAAATTAATTATTATAAAATTTAATTTATTTGAAATGTAAGGCCATCTTTATCGCTTTGGATACCATAGCTTCCTAAACTACCGCTAAGTAGATTTGCAAAAAAATCGGCCAATTTACTTGCATCTTGTGTTGTTTGTAAAACTTTTGGCTTAGATGGTTCATCATCTTCATCCCATGGTTGATTATGGTCCGGTTCATAAAATTCTCATGGAATATTTTCCTCTGGCAGATCTAGCGGATACACATCAAAATCAAAGGTTCCACCTTCATCAAGAGGAAAATCAAACCCTTGTTTTCCCTCTTTTGATCTATCATAATGTTTATATAAATTCTTGTAATAAAAATTATCAATTA
>NZ_JBSQBB010000022.1:0-2214 GCF_053851635.1 Mycoplasma sp. 2575 | reverse complement strand
CAATAAAAAGTTATGTTATTAAATAATTTTTTAAAAAATAATTAATCATTTTTTTATGTTATCCTTAACATATTAAAAAAAGCAAATTAATAGCAAATTATAATATAATTTATAATTATTTTAAAATACATAATGTTATTTAAAGTATTCAAAAATTAAATATTTTAAAAAAGAAGGAGAAAGTATGCCAAGAGAAGGTTTAACATTAAGATGTGAGTCATGCAAAATGGAAAACTACATCACAAAGAAGAATAAAAAGTTGCATCCAGAAAAAATGGAAGTAACAAAATATTGTCCAAAATGTAATGAACATACAAACCATAAAGAAAAAAAATAAATAGAGTTTAGGAGTTAAAATGCTAAAACAACAAATAACCAAAATTTTTGAAGAATTGAAGCTAGATGCAATTATCTCTGAGGCGCCTCAAACAAGATTATGATATGCTGGTATTCAGACAAGCGATGGTTTTATTGTAATTGAGAAAGAAAAAGCCTTTTTATTTGTAGATGGTAGATATATTGAATATGCAACTAAATTTGCAAAGAATGTTGAAGTTATTTTATTGGAGTCAGGAGAAGAAACACTATCGAATTTTCTAAACAAGAAAAAATATTCTAATGTTGGTATTGAATCAGATTATTTACATGTTCAAACATTTGAATATTTTAAAAAAATGATGCCAAAAGCAAAATTTCATAATGTAAAAGGAAAACAATTTAGAATAATAAAAGACCAAGAAGAATCCGATTACATCCAGGAAGCTTGTTTAATTTCATTGCAAGCATTAGAGGAATTAAAGAAAATTTTAGTTGAAGGCATGACTGAATTAGAAGTATCAAATAAACTTGGATATTTAATGCGCCTTTTTGGTGCTGAAAAAGAAAGCTTTGAAACAATCGTTGCATTTGGTACAAATGCTGCCGAACCTCATCATCATCCAACAAATCGTAAATTGGTTGATGGCGATATTGTTAAAATCGATTTTGGAGCGCAATACAATGGTTGAGCTAGCGATATAACAAGAACATTTTTCTTTGGAAAACCCAAGTCAGCTGAATTAGTTTCGATTCTTGATGTTGTTAGCGAAGCTCAAAAACTTGGCCGCGAAGCTGTAAAACCAGGAATTGAAACATCTGAGATTGATAAAATTTGTCGAGAATATATACAATCAAAAGGATATGGTAAATTCTTTACTCATTCAACTGGCCATGGTGTAGGAATCGATGTACACGAACTACCAGGAGTTGGCAGAAGAACGGGCAATGTGGTATTAGAAGAAGGAATGGTTATCACGGTTGAACCCGGGATTTATGTAAAAGATTTGGGCGGGGCTCGTATTGAAGATACAATCCTTGTTACCAAAAATGGTTCTAAGATCTTAAGCCGCCCTGAAAATTACGAAGAATAATTGAAGTAATTTTAAAAGCAAAGGTTTGTTACCTTTGCTTTTAAAATTTTTTTATTGAGATTTCTTAAAAGATATTAAAGTTCAACCTTTTGACCATCAATAATTAATTCTACAAGACGAATTGATTGAATATTATGGGTATCTGATTTAATTTCACTATTTAAAGAAAAATCAAAAGTGAATTTTTTGTTAAATGAATTTATTCTTTTGTTAGTTAAGGTTAATTTCTGTGATGTAAATTTTTGCGACGATTTTTCGAAGGCGTTAACAACAATTGTTATTGTAGCTATTTTATTAAAATATGAATCATTATTTGTTTCAAATTCAATAGTTAATTTATCATTTTTAAAATTTATAACATAACTCTTGAAATCAGTATCTTTTATCTTTAAACCGTTTGTTTGTCTGCTAAATTCTTCCTCACCAATAGTTGTGCTTCCAAAACCCAATAATTCAAATGTTGGCGGTGTTTGGTATTCTTTTGGTACATCAGCCTGTCCGAAAATCTGGCGATTAAAGTCCTCTAATTTAATGTTTTCTTTATCATATCCTAGCAATTCGAATGAAGATGGAACATCTGAAGATTCATTTTTTTTATGTTCTTCATTCTTTTCTTGTTTTTCTTGTGATTTATTATTTGAATCATCTTTAGTTCCTCCGGTACCTGGAGTTGTTTTATCGGGTTTACTCTTATCAGGCATTTCTTGTTGAGGGGTTTTTGTTTCTGGGTTTTCTGGTTTCTTTGGTTCAGCTGGTTTTTCTGGTTTTTCTGGTTTAGCAGGATTTGCACATGATAGAGCTATAA
>NZ_JBSQBB010000021.1:0-2944 GCF_053851635.1 Mycoplasma sp. 2575 | reverse complement strand
TAAATCTTTTTTCTATCGCCTCATTGATTGCCATGTGCTAAGTTAACCTCTTTTTGCATAATTTGGCATTTCTTAATTCTTGTTTTAATCTTTTTATGGTTGACATTGAACATTTTGCCCTTAAGGATAATTGCTTATTTGTTAAATCAGAATATGCAGTTATAACATCTAATAATTTTCGTTTTCTATTTAATTGAAAATAGTTTAATTCTATTTCGCACATAATAAAACCACCTATAACATTTTACTATATATGTTAGGTGGCTCATTCTTGTTACAATTTAATGAATTCTTGTATAAAAACGTTCAAATTTGATTAAAAATTAATCTAAAATGATTGATTTTATAGCATTTTGCAATGTTTTGCTTTCTTTGATTTTTTCAATATCATCAACATTGAATTTTTGCATAAGTATTTCTTTAATTAAAGACACATTATCAATATTGATAAATGTTTTATTATCAAAAATTGAACAAACTTCTAACTCTTCAAAGCTATTGCAAATATCTCAAATATTGTTAGTTAATATAATAAAGTTAAATTTATTAGTATAAGCAACTAACTCACTAATATTGATATTTTCAAAATTAGTGATAATTACGAGTTGCTTATCTAGTTGATTTGATAAATCAAAAAACTTAAATAAAATATCTTTATTAATCAATTTCTGATCATTTAGTTGGAATAAAAATTTAACTAACTTTGATTTATCTAAATTAAGATAAATAAAATCTTCAGCAACTAAATTTGTATAAAAATTTAATACTTCAGATAATAAATCACTTTTGATTAAATTTTCTTGATCAATTCTACTGTCTTTTATAAACATTTTATATAAACTATTTTTGCTGCTAAAGTTAAGGATATCAATAACTTTTGATAATGGATTAATAATAATACTTTCATTAACAAAATAGCCTTTATTATTAATTAAAAGACTTGGTTGATTATTTTGATTTTCATGATTAATTAACATAGCTAAAAAAGCTAAAGAGTTACTGCTTTCAATAACTCTAATTCCTTGATAGTCATAATCTAAAAGATGACTAAATTTTACTATTTCTAACATAATTTATACCTCTAAATATATTTTTTTATCCAAGTAATATTCATTTAGCGATTTTTCGCCATTAATGATTTCAATATTTTGATATTGACTTTCTGTTACTAATAAAATTCTCACATTTGATTTTTTTGGAACGATTTTTATTAGTTTATCCTTTTCATAAGGATATTGGGTGTGAGCTGATATACATTTAACATAGATTGAATATTGAATCATGCTATAACCTAATTTGATTAGTTCATTTCTAAATTTATTATAATAAGCGATATTATCATCGTCCATCGAAATATCATACATAACAATTATTCGCATAAATCTACTTTGAATTTCAATCAACGATTAACTCTTCTAATGAACAATTTTCTAATATTTTTTTAACTGAATAATCAATATAATCGCGAATTCTTATATGCTTATTGTTGACATTAATATGCTCATCAAAAAATTCATATAGCATTTGCTTAAAAATTTTTCAATTCACTTCTTGATAATTAGCTTTCTTGATTAAATACTGATATACAACATAATCAACAAACACCCTAGCCACTTCCATTAGATCGCATGCTAAACTATAAGGATTATTAAAACTCTTATGAAAAACGCCAATGCGATTATCAAAACCGCGCCCATTAATTGCTCGACTATAAAATGATAGTAAAATCGTATACCCATAATTTAGCATCGCATTAATATCATCATCAAAGTTATCTCTTTCTCTTTTAAAATCAGTTCCAAAAATATTTTTATAATAAAGTTTAGCTGCATGAGCCTCGCGGTTAGATAAATCACCAATTTTGACATCTAAAATATAATTTTTAAATTTTTGATAATCTTCATCATTAACTAAATTAAAGTTTACTAACAAATTAAGTTGATTAGAAATCTTTAATTTAATAATATTTTTTCAGGTTATGGCTTTGTAATTCTCATCTCAAGTTAATTGAGATAAAAAAACTTTGTTATTATAATAATTATCAAACGGAATAATTTGCGCCTGAGGCAGATGTTTTTCGTTGCATATAATTATATTAACTTTTTCTTTTATAAATTTATTAATTAGTGGTATTGATATTGTTGTTTTATTATTTTCGAAAATAATACTATCAATATCATTAGTTGGTATTGTAATTTTACCTTGTTCTTTTTTAATAATTAAATTTCCTAAAAAAAGTGATAAATATTCACTTTCCGTAACATCGATTATTTTCTTCATATTCTTCTTTCTGCTTATATACTAAGCAAAAAAATTACATTGCAATTTTAAATATTATTTAAAAAATTCATTAAATTGGACTTCTAATAATTAATATAACTATTTAGCTTGTTAATTCTTAATCAAATTTCAACATTTTTATAGTTTAAAAATGTTTCTTAAACTTAAGATATCAAATATGTTTTTTAAGACCTAAAAAATTTAAAACAGGAATCAGGAAAATTAACAAAGTGTCATACTTTGCTATTATTTTTTTGTAAATCTATATATTTCGAAAGTAAAAATTAAATAGTAATATATTTTTAAATTAACCTTACGGGTATTATTTTAAAAATTAGAATCCATTTTTTTAAGCTTTATTTATATTTGGATTGGTTGGCAAACCAATTTTTTCAAACCCACTTTGCGAACATTAAAATAAAATTAAAAATCTACTTAAAGTTTTCATATAGGTCATTACCCACTTGTTTAATTAGGTTTTTAAACATTGTTTTTAAGTGATTCGTTTCTTGTTTTAAATCCGATGTATTTAATTTAAATTTTTCTAAATTTCTAATCAAGTAATTAAACTTGTCCGTAAATGTCGAAACTACTGACTTATGCGTTACGACTATCAAACTCAATTTATAAGCCAAATCGTCTCAAACGTCAAGATTTTTACCTA
>NZ_JBSQBB010000020.1:0-3754 GCF_053851635.1 Mycoplasma sp. 2575 | reverse complement strand
AAAAATCTTGACGTTTGAGACGATTTGGCTTATAAATTGAGTTTGATAGTTGTAACACATAAGTCAGTAGTTTCGACATTTACGGACAAGTTTAATTACCTGATTAGAAATTTATAAAAATTTAAATTAAATACATCAGGTTTAAAAGAAGAAATGAACCACTTAAAATCAATGTTTAAAAGCACAATTAAACAAGTGGATAATGACCTATCTGAATACTTTAAGTAGATTTTTAATTTTATTTTATTGTCTGCAAAAGCGGGTTTGAAAAAAATGGTTTGCCAACCAATCAAAATATGAATAAAGCTTAAAAAATAAATTTAATATCATAAGTTTAATAAACATTTTTAAACTATAAGAATGTTGCAATTTGATTAAGAATTAACAGCAATTTATAGAACTTAAAATTATGATACTTTATGGTTTTAAATTATTCGTAATTTATTAATTATCTAATGAAAAAATTACACCAGTTAAACCAATGTAATTTTTTGACTATACTATCAAACATTATTGTTTTGTCTTCTTAATTCATCATCTACTATTTTTTCGATAACTTTTAATTTTTGCTTCATTTTTGTTTCATTAAATATATTAGACCCATAAGATTTTCCTGCATCGGCTTCTAGTTTTTTTCTTAAAGATTCATCTTTTATTAATCTAATTTTTTCTTGTAACAGTTTTAAATTTTCTTTGGCTAATTTGGTGCGATTTTTGGCTGATAAATATATCGCAAAAACAAAAATACCAAAGAAAGCTATAAGCAATAGAAATAATATTGATAAAAAAGGTGTGGTGAATACAAATATTTTTGAGAGAATATATTTGTTTTTTATCTTCATCGAATCAATTTTCTTTAATTCTAATGTTAATAAAATAGCCAAGATAAATGATCCAATATTAAATAAAATTGCAAATAGTAATATTGTTATTCCTGCTCCGTCTGGATATACTTTTGGTATCAATATCGATAAAAAAGAAAAATCTACATCTTTTACCACATAATAATATCCAGTCGAAACCAAGTACAATATATATGCTAATATGGCAAAGGGTAATGATAAACCAAAATAAAGTTTTATTTTATTATTCATATTTCTCCTATTAATTATGTTTATTTTTCAATGTATTTTTCTATATTTTGTAATGTTCTTTTATAAATATCATCATTCATATTAATCCTTTGTTATTTCTTTAAATTTTTTAACTAATTCGTCATTTCTTTTCTTGATATCATTTATTGTTCAATAATCATTTTCAAGTTGTGAGATTTGTATTGCAGATCTAAATTTTGCCGCCTTTTTATATATCTCTTTTTTAGACTTAAATCAATCATCAGAAGCTCTAATATTACGCCTTTTGTCTAAAGGAATTATGTTTCCAATTTGTTCATATAATTCTTTATTTTCTTTATCGAATTGTGCATGAGATTTAGGTAAAATATGTTCTATTTCTCATTTGGCTGGCAATATATCCATCTCTTCTTGATCGTTTTGTGAATATTCAAACATTTTTATAATCATGCTTATGATTTTTACATTTGGACTTTTGATTTTTTCCATCACATCATCTGAATCTTTTTTTTCTAATTTAGAAAAATCAAACTCATGGCCTTTTATTATGCTTTTATTTAGTAACAAAATGCCGTGTTTAATATCGTTTATTGAAGGAATTACTAAATATCTTGTGACAATTCTATTTCTTAGTTTTATTAATAACTCAAGATATTCACTTGTATCATCATTATCAATTTTGTCTTTATTTTTTAAGTAATATATTAAAGCTGGGTATTTACCAAAATCATTAGAGAAAGAAAAAATAATATCTAGTTGTTGTTTAATCTTCGAGTTTAAGTCTTTTTCTTCATTTAAGTTATTCACCATTTTTAGAAATGAAATAATATTTTTAATAGTTTCTATCATTTTGTTAAAAATATCATCAATGTTATTTTGTTCTAGATATTTTAATATGTATTTTCTTATTCCTGGGGTAGTACTGTCGATATCTCCTTCTTCTGCCCTTAAATAGAACATATAGTATGAAAAAATATCATTTAATGTCTTATTCATTGAAACACAATCAGATTCTAATTCTTTTCATTGTTCTATGAATTTATCTTTTTCATTTTTATCTTTTAATAGGTTATATATCTTAGCTTTAAAAATATCGGCATCAGAAAGAGGGACACCTCTATTATTAAGAGTTTCAAAAACCGTCATAGCAGATTGTTGAGATTGCGAAGATACAGTTAAGATAAGGGTTTTTTCTAATATGGTATTAAAAAAGTTAAATATCCCCTCAATTTCATTTTTTGCTTTTTCTTCAATCAACTCTATTAATTTTGCATAGTTTTTTGAATAATTACTTTTACTTTTTTTGTTATATTCACCACTTTTGATGATATTCTCAAAATCTTCTAAATTACTTTGCATTACTGAAACATTTTGAATGGACATTGAATTTCTATCAATTATTTTTTTATAATCATTTGAAATATGTCAAATACATTCTTCAATTTCTTTTGCTAAATTTTTAGTATTTTCACTATTAGTGTTCTCACATTTTTTAAGAATTGCTCTTAAAAGTAGAAAAATGGTCGTTATACGTTGTTGTCCGTCGATAATTTCTCATTTTCCATTTTCGTTTTCAAAGAAAACAATTGAACCTAAAAAATACTGTTCTTTTGAATTTGGCTCTTTAAGTATAATTTTGTAAAATTCTCATAAATCACTGAATAATTTTTCGGTTTGTTCTTCTCCTCATGAATATGGTCTTTGATATTCAGGTATTAAAAAATTATGTTCTTTAGAAGCATTTTGAAATAAATTTCTAATTGTTATACTATCTATATTTATTTTGTTTTGTGTCATATATTTGCCTTCTCCATGAAAATACGCAAAAATACACCTAATAGTTAGGTGTTAATTTAATGTTAAATTATTTATTAAGAGTCTGCTCTCTCTCTCTCTCTCTCTCTCAATCTTATTAAAAGAGGCTTAGGGAAAGAAAATGCATTTAAAGTTCTCTTTGCATTATTCATGGTAATATAATTATAATAAATTTCTTTAGATATTGACATATCGAAAACGCGTTTTGATCATGTAAATTCTCAATTATTTTGCAACATTCTATAGTTTAAAATCACTATAGGAGGTAACGAGAAATATAAAAAAATAGAAATCCAGAATTTAACAGATTTTGAGAAAAAAAGAAAAAGTATTTATATCGATATAACTAATGAAAAAATAAAA
This sequence comes from Mycoplasma sp. 2575, assembly GCF_053851635.1. NCBI lineage: Bacteria > Bacillati > Mycoplasmatota > Mollicutes > Mycoplasmatales > Mycoplasmataceae > Mycoplasma > Mycoplasma sp. 2575. Next base: position 503 of record NZ_JBSQBB010000020.1, on the reverse strand, counting down.
ATAAACCAAATCGCCATAAAACACGAAGTTAGCCGTTTTACAGTTTCTAAAATTAAAAAATTTATAAATTTTAGTGGGACATTTAATGTCTCACACAAAAATAAAGGAAATAAAAATAGACAAAAGTTTAGCGATGATCTTGAAGATTCTAAAATTGAAAAAAATCAGAGATTTTAGTTCTTTTGTTTTTGATCAACCTACAGATGGAACCAGAAATGTTACTATGGCATTTTATTATAGAACAAAGAGTTCAATAATGTCTTTAAAAACTCTTTACAGACGTACTTTAAAAAAAGGGGGGTATGCAATAGAGCACTTGCACAAAGCGACTAGAAAAGAAGCTAAAAGAAACGTTAAAAAATATTTTAAATAACACGGTTTTAGAAACAATATTTTATTATGTAATAAATAGTAGTGTTGAAAAGCCTTTTAAAACTGCTCAATTAAGTTATCCCATATGCTTTAAAATAAAGAATATAAAACATTGAACAGAAATTAGTAAA
>NZ_JBSQBB010000019.1:0-5613 GCF_053851635.1 Mycoplasma sp. 2575 | reverse complement strand
AAAACAGGTAAAAATCCTAGAAAAAGTAATTTGCTTTTTTTCATTTTTCTCCTTAAAATTTTATGAATTCAGGCTATTCCCAAACATTTTTTAATTATGTCTAGAAGAATTGGCGCAAGTCATAATTATAATTTATTTTTTTTTTTTTTTGTTTTTGGTTAAAAAAGATAATTTAAACTGGTTTGAGAATAAACTATATCTAAACCTATTACATCAATTTCAATTAAAATTAAGAAGAAAAAATAAAGATAGATATTTAAAAACCATATATTAAGGCACAATTGATAACATAATATTTTTTTATAATTTAATTCTTTCTTCGTCATTAAGGTTTTTAAAATAATTATTTTCTTAATTGATTAATTTTCTATCATGTTTATCGGTCTTCGCGATTTACTTAAAGACCATCCAGGAAATATTTATTTAATTCACTATAGCAAGGTTTAACATTGCCTTTAGATTCTTTTTTCATTTTTTCCTATATGAATTTCTAAAACTTGCTAAATTATTAATTTTTAGTCTATAAATAATTTCTTATTTGTTTCATTAGTTCATCTAATTTAGCGAGATTTGAATAAGTTTAGTTAATAATTAATTCGCTAGAATAACAAAACAAAAATTAGTATAGTTTTGTACATTATTTTAGCTCAAAGAGATATTTTGAGACAATTAAGCAAGCTAGGATTGCTAAATAGACAAAAATATATTTAGTTGTTTTTCAAGGCATTTAAACTGAGCACAAATACAAAAAACACATGAGAAAGCATAATCAATTATCCATCTTTTATTTTTGGAAGTAATTTAAAAATTAAATAATTTAAACTAAAAAACCTATGCTAATTAAGTTTATGCTTTTTGCAACAACCATGCATTGTTATCAATTTAATGTAAGCAAAAAAGCTTTATATTATTGCTAATTGCTTTTTTAGTTACTATTAACCCTATTTACCTAGGAAAATAGTGATAATGTAATATAATATTTTTATTAATAAAACCTAATACTAAGGAGAAAATATGCGAAAAATAAGTTGATTTTTCTTAGGTCTTTTACCAACAATAGCAACCGCAGCGGTTGCATTTTCATGTGTAAATACAAAAACACATAATATACCAAACCCAAAACCTAGCCCTGATAAAATATCTGATACTCCTAAGAAAAAACCTAAAGTTAAAGAACAAAAAAATGATTTACAATCAGTTTATGAAACTATTAAAAGTATTCTACCAAAGGATACTCTAAATGATATTAGACATAAAAATAAACATATTAAAAATTTATTGATTGGAAATTTATTACCAAAAGATCTGATCCCTGATCTTCCAAAGGATCAAGACACTAGCTCAAATATTTTGAATGGTTTTAAAGGACCAAAATTTGAAATTGATTTTAGTGACCCAACTAATGAATTAATCAAAAAAACAATTGATAATTTATACTACAAACAATGATATAAATACTATGATAAGTCCAAAGATGACGGAAAACAACATGCTTTTGATTTTCCACTAGAAGATGACTATATCGAAAATGAGTTAGATATATTCCCATCAAATGAACCTGAATCAAGCGAACCATGAGAAAACCATGAACCAAATCATAATAGTCCTTGAGAGTGAGATGAAGGCGCTGATGAAGTCTCTCCAAACGAACCACAACATAATGAACCTTGAATTTCTGATGATGAAGAAGGATTGAGTAGTCCTGCTGCATTAGCAACTAAACTTATTAAATCTGTAAAAGGCGAATCAAATATAATTTATGATATGAATGATAATTTGGTTCCGCTATCTAATCTAAAATCACCTAACAAAAAAAAAATTGGTTGATGAAATTAAAGAAGAATTTAGAAATTTAATTAGTACTGAAACACAAAAAATAAATCCTGTATATGATAATAAAATTTTTGGAAAAGAAGTATCTGCAACAACTACTGAAATTCAAAACTATTTTGAAAAATTAATAAATGATAGCACAACCGTTGGTCAAGTGTTGAAATATATTAGTACAGTAAAAAAATATGTCGAAACCGAAATAATGCTAGCAAACATGTATAAACCTTTTGAAGATTTTGGAAATAGTTTTAATGTTAGCAAAAATAAAAAAATATCATCTAAAGACTTAGAAAAAATTAATTACAATAAAGGAGCATTAGTTAAATACTGCGATGATGCATTTAAAACTCTAAGAAAAAGAAATGAATTTAGTGAATGGTTGAAAGAACCGGACCATAATTTTTACACTAAAACTAATGGTTATGTGGAAAAAATGCAAAATTTTGTAAACCAGATAAATGAAGCATATCAGCTTAAAGTTGAAGCAACTAAACCAGTTTTTCTTTTACAAATAGATGAAACTACAAATTATAAAAAAATGTATACTGAACAAGATATTATTAATGCACTCAATAATAAAAATAAAAATGGTTTAACCAAAGAAAAAGTGAATCAAGCCCTATATGCAACGATATTTAATATCAAAATTAGAAATATTTTTCTAAAAAAGGGTGGAATAATTGATTGAAGAAGTAAAAGCGGTAATAGCACTGTTGAATTTTTAGGCAAAATTGAGAAAAGAAATAACAAAGATAAACTAGTCGTTTATGTGGCTTACAAATTCGATAACAAGAGTAAAGAAAAAAATTTCAAAATTACTTTTACAAACTATTCAAAACAACAAAGCTATATTGAATTTAAAAAACAATAATTTAACACTAGCAACGCTTGCTAGTGTTTTTTTATCAAAACATAAAGATAAACTATACGAAATCGAAGAGTCACATATCGATTATTAAAACTAGTTATTTTGATAAAATTTATATATTATTTTTTATATTTAAAGAGGTTTATAAATTTATGGATAAAAATGAGTTATTCAAACAAAGATTAATTAAATACATGGAAATTGAGGCTATGTCGCGTTATGAAGAGCCTGTGGTTAATGAGTTAAAAAAATCACTAGGAAATAAAAAATTTGAAATTAGTAGAGATAACCTTGGATCAGTTATATTTAGAAAGAAATCAAAAAATCCTAATGCGCCAAAAGTTATGATTGCTGCACATATGGATGAAGTAGGGTTTCTAGTTAGAAACATAGATAAAAAGGGACAACTTTATTTATCTCCAGTTGGAGGTATTTGACCATCAACAGTAATTGGAACAAAAGCAAAATTAGTAACAGAGGAAGGCAAAACCTTTAATGGAGTTTTTGGCCACACAAGCATACACATTATGCAAGAAAATGAAATTTCAAAAGCAATTTCTAATAATGAAATTTATGCTGATTTTGGTTTTAAATCAGATGAAGATGCCAAAGAACAAGGAGTTGGCGTAGGTGACTTAGTATACATGTCAGGTGAAACTATACTATTTAATGATCCTAATTTATTGGGCGGAAAAGCAATGGATAATAGAGCTGGTATAACTGTTCTAGAATACGTTGCTAATGCCATCAACGATAAAGATCTTGATGTTGATCTCTACTTAGTTGGCACAGTGCAAGAAGAGGTAGGAACAAGAGGGGCTAGAACTAGTGTTTCATTAATTAAGCCAAACATAGCAATTGCTCTTGATACATGCGCATCACATGACACTCCTAACACAATCCCAGGAAATACTTTATTATACAAGGGTGCTGCTCTAAGAATAAAGGATCGTGGTACAATGATGGACCCAAAATTAGTTAAAGAATTTCAAAACATATCAAAAAAATATAACATACCTACATATAAATTTGTTGCAATGGGAGGAGGAACAGATGCTCATGAACTTCAATTTGCTCATGGTGGTGCAGCGACTCTAACCATTTCTTTACCACAAAGATATTTACATAGTCCTATAGGTGTTTGTGCAATTTCAGACTTAATTGCTGCCGGAGATTTATTAATTAATTTTCTTCAGGACTTTAATTTAGAAAAATGAGAGGATATCAAATACAAGTAAGAAATATCCAAAAGCACATAAATAAAATCGTGTTTAAACTAGTAATATAGTAAATTTTCTGTAAATTTATCTCCTGCTTACTTTTTGAGTAAGAGATTTGAGAATAGCAATCACACAAATCTAAATTTATTAGACAAAAATAACCAGAATTATCAAGCACGTCTTGATAATTTTTCTTATTTATTTCATAAGAAATTATTTTGCTTTCTTCATCCACTTTAAAATTAAAATAATTTCCATATGTTTATAAATATCTTCATTTAAGTATTCAATATTTTCAAGTTGTTTTGATAATATATTTAAAACCGTATTATATTTTTCAACTTCTAATGATGCTTTTTGTTCATTATAAAACATATAAATAAAATACTTGCTTGTTGAATTTGTAAAAGCTTGCTCGTATGTTTTTCAAGCAAAAGCTTTATGTTCAAAAATTAAATTTTCAGCATTTTTATATATTTTATCTTTGTTTTTATTTAATAAATTACTTAATCTTTTGTTATAAGTTTCTGCCATAATTATAAAGTTAATGTTTTCAGAAGCAATATTTTCAATATTGTCTTTTGAAAAATAACCGCGATCCAATACTAAAGTTGCTGATTTATAACGCAAATTTAAAACTTTATCAATCATTTTTTTGTAGTAACATCCCACTACATTAGTAACTGATTTGGGATATAAATCATAAAAAATTAGTAACCCAGTCTTTGGATCTAAACAATACGATAAGTTTATTTATGGCAGTCTTTCATCAACCTTTGGCTTTCCATATTCAGCATGTTTCATGTTTTTTGAGCTTATATTAAAGTTCATTGAATCAACAGATAAATATGCGTCATCCGAATATTCTAAATATGTTCTTAATTGTTTTAATCATCTATAATAAATTCAAGTATATTTTTTTGTTGTTATATCTTTATGCAAAAGCATTGATATCGTTAAGTTTTGAAGGAATTGAAAACAAACCAGAGAAAATTTTATATGCCACTTTTCAAATAATTGCGAAGCCATAGATTCTTCATCAATATAATAAAATGTCAATGCCTTTATTAATTCGCTTTTTGTGTTAAAAATATTTTCTAATTGTTCATCTATATAAATCTTTAAAAATTTTAGTTATTGCCAAATATTGCCCGATAGAAACAACGGATGATATTTTTTTATCATCTTCTATGATTGTTATTTTTGTGTCCGAAAAAATTAAAATACTTATCATTTGGTATTAATAAGTTGCCATTTTTTTGGATCTATTTTGCCAATATTTACTCTCTTATCAATATTATATTTTTTATCTTTTTTATATTTTGTTCCTGCGACATAATATACATATTTATTATCATCTTTTCTTATAATTTGAACCTTTTTAGGAATCTTTACTCTTTGATCTTTTATTATCATTTTTACCTCATTTTATTTAGTTTATTTATAACTAAATAAAAATACTTTTCGAGCTAGAAATATAAAAAATGCTGATTTTTTCAAATTTAATTCTTTTTTGTTTTTTGCTTGAGTTTTATAAAATAATTTACAAAATTACTTCAAGTTTAGGGTAAAAGTATAATAAAAAAAGCCAAGACTGGCTTTTTGTTCCCTGAAAACTGAATATCGACTTTTTTTTATTTTAGATAACTTCTATAGAATCACTATTAAACCAATCAATTTATTAGTACTGGT
>NZ_JBSQBB010000018.1:0-6303 GCF_053851635.1 Mycoplasma sp. 2575 | reverse complement strand
TGTGAAATTTATCAACAAAATATCAAAAAATTCTGTTTTTATAAATAAAAGTTATTCTTAGTTTTATCAATTAAGTCTACTGGTTTAAGCCATTAATATAAAAAATAAGATGACTACAAAATCATCTTATTAAAATTTTTTTGTGCTACCTACAAATTTAGTTCAAGTTCTATTTCTTTTTGAAATACCTTTGCAATTAAATCTTCAATTTCTTCACTTAATTTATTTAAAGTTTTCATTTTATTATTTAATTGTGTTTTTAACTCTTCATCTTCAGGATCTTTATTAGGAGATTTTTCTAATTTTTCTATTTCCTTTTTGATATCTTCTACTATGGCATTAGCTATTGAAAGACGTTTATATATATTAATTCTTTTATCAATTTCTTGTTTATTTTTTTCAAAGACTTTGATTAAATCATTAATATTTTTACTATTGAAATCATCATCATTTAATAGTTTTCTTAACTCAACAATTTGGGAATCAGCGTCGGTTTTTTCTTGTTCTAATTCGACTATTTGATTAGAAAACTTAGAGTTATTTTCCTTATAATTGAATAATTCTTCTTTTTTTGTTTGCTCTTTGTTTTTAAATCTTCATATTCCTTTATTAATGCTTCGTATTCCTTAGCATTATCAGCATCGTCGGCTTTGCTTTGAGTTAAATTATCAATTTGCTCGTCTGCATCCTCAATAACTGCTTCCAAATCATTCAATTCTGATTTAGAAATAGTTTCAAGTTCAACGGTTTTTTTATCAATTTTTTCTTCATTAACCTTAATTTCATTTTGTATTTTTTGTGCTTTAGGATTAACTACCATTGATCCATTAATTTGTCTATCAAAATCATCATAACTTATATCTGACGAGCCGAAGTTTAATAACTCATATGCTGGAGGTGTTTGATGATCTTTTGGTACATCTGGTGTTCCAAAAATTTGACGATTAAAATCTTCTAGCTTAACATCTTCTCTATCATATCCCAACAATTCAAAAGATGAAGGGACATCTGCATCATTTATTTTACCGGTTTCAGATTTATTTTTACCTTCACCATTTTTATGTTGGTTCTTAATTTCTGATTCTGGTTTCTTTTCTTGTTCTTTGCCTTCTTCCTTCTTTTTAGGATCATCTAGTTTCTTTTGATCATCTATTTTAGAATCATTAGGTTTTTTATCATTGTTTGTACTACATGAAATAACAGTTGCAGCTGCTATAAAAGGCAAGGAAATGCTAGTTAATGTTAATAAAATTTTGTTAGATTTTTTCATAATATCTCCTTAATGCAATTTTTAGATAAAAAAAATTAAACCATTTTTTTTTTTTTTGGAAAATTTTTCAACAAAAAACAATAGATTTATTTTTGTCATAATAAAATATGCTTTTTAGTTTTGTTCTAAAAGCATTAAAAAATAAGATAAAAAAATAGGATAGTATATATAACTACCTTATATTATCATTTTGCCTATATTTATATTTTTTGCTTATAAATATTTAGAAATCTCTATTTCTTCCTGAAATACCTTCGCAATTAGATCTTTTATTTTCTCTCTTAATCTATAAAGATTATCCTTCTTTTGCTTCAATTCCATGGATAATGTTTCATTACTATCATCATTTGTGGAACTAATTGTTTTATTCTTCATTAGGCCCTCTATTTGATTATCAATATACTTAATTACCAAATTAGCTACCGATAAACGTTTATATAAATCTATTCTCTCATCTATTTCTATTTCATTTTTTTCAAAAATTTTAATTAATTCTTCCGCATTTTTCTTATCGATTATTTTTTCTTGTAAATCCATTTTAATTTGTTCGACTTGAGTATTAGCATCAGTTTTTTCTTGTTCCAATTCAGCTATTTGACTAGGAAATTCAGACTTATCTGGCTTGTAGTTTAATAATTCTTCGACTTTTGTTTTTCTTTGTTCGTTCTTTGTTTTTAAATCTTCATATTCCTTTATTAATGCTTCATATTCGCTAGCATTATCAACATCTGCCTTATTTTCAGATAGATTAGCAATTTGTTCTTTTGCGTCCTCTATTATTTCATTTAAATCATTCAATTCTGATTTAGAAATAATTTGAAGTTGATTACTTTTTTTGCGTAATCATTTCTTCATTTTCTTTGATTTCTTCTACTATTTTTGCGACCCTTGGGACAACATTTGGTGTTGCTGAATCTTGTTCACTAATTCCTGTTTTAGCATCCTCAAAATCACCTTCTTCATTACTATCTTCAATAATTAGATCGCCTAGATCATCACCATCATTTTTATCATTCACATCTTCAATAGATTCAGAATCGCTAAGTTCTTCTTCGCTATCTTCGGGGTTATTTGGATCGAATTCTTTATCATCCATATCTTCGCTGTCGTTAACTTGATCATTTTTATCATTGTTTTTAGATTTTAAAGATTCTTCATCATTAAATTCTCCCAAATTTTGGGAATTATCAATTTCCTGTTCTTTTTTAGTTGAATCTTCTTCTTGTTTTATTCGATCTCCTTGAGGTGTTAAGGTTTTACCATTAGATGTTTCATTTTTTGGACTCTTCCAATTCTTTTTCTTTCAATTCCTTTATTTTATTGATTTTAGGTTTTTTAGTCTCATCTTCTTTTAACTTTTTATTTATATCCACTTCTGATTGTATAGGGTTCAAATTACTACATGATATTACTGAACAAGCGGCTACCGTTGATATTGATAAACTAGCTATGGTTAGCAAAATTTTACTTGATTTCTTCAATGCCGTCCTCCATTATGATTTTAAAATTAATATAAAACATATATTAGACATTAAAAAATGAAATTTACAATTATTTTAATATTTAAAAAATAGTACAAATATTCGAATTGCCTAAAATAATTTAAAATTATGAGCAAAATTTAGCTCTTTATAAAAATTATTCAATAATTATTTTGTTTACTTTTTATAATTCAAATTATAGTCAGCAAATACATATTTATAATTTATTAGCTTAATTTCTATATTTGATTTGCTATAATTAATTAATCTTAAAAATCGTGATTAAGGGGGTATGTGCTTTCTTTATAAATTGAGTTCAAGATATACATAGAAATATCAAAACTAAAACCTATCGGTTTTCAATTTTTGAAATAGCACTTTTTGGTCTATTATTATCATTATATATGGTGTCCGCAGCCATAGAAAAATTTGTATTTATTGGTGCTTTTAACATTTCGATAACATATGCAGTTTTTATTATTTTTGGTCTTGCGCTTGGGCCTTGAAAAGGGGCAATTATTGGTTTATTATGTGATACGATTAATCAACTGATCTTTGGAATATCAACATGGATGCCTGAGTATGCGATTGTCCCTATTTTAATAGCTTTTCTTGCTGGATATTTTATGAGAGGATTAAATAAAAAAAACGAAACTGCAACATGAGCAATTGGTTTTATTTTTCTAACCATTATTACAACAATTTTTATTTTAATCCTACTAAAAGAATATAATTCCCTACCAATTAGTGAGGGGTCTCTAAAAAGAAAAAGAAAACTATCAATCAACGCTGTTATAGGCATATCTACATTTGGAATAGCATCTATATGAATAATATCGGAAGCATTCTTAATAACATATTTAGTAACAAGAAATGTCCACGTTAAATATGCAATGTTTCTATTATTCAATATTTTATTAACTGTATTTGGAATACTAATCATAACTAGATGATTATGAGGTCCGTATGCATACATTAACTATCATAACCGTTTCCGAAGTGGGACATGAAAACATAGTGAATATTACTTCTTCTTTATGGTACCTATCATATTTAAGAGTTTAGTTGAAATACCAATTTATACATTTGCTATATTTGCAGTTTATCCAATTATTAGAATAATTAGAAACAAAATTAATTATGTATCTAAAAAAATAAGTGTATTTTAACATATTGCAAAAAATAATTTCTAGTCTCTAATAAAAATCAACACGGCTCAAAATTAAGACTTTTTTACTTTTGTGTTTATAAACTATAAATAAAAAATCTAGGTAGTAAAAACCTAGAATTTTATTTATATAAATTTTTAAATTACTTATTTCCAATAAAATTTTATGCTAATTAACTTCAAATACAGTAACAAAAGCAAAGGATTCAATATTATTTTTTTTGTATCGAACAATTACAGAAATTTTTGTCTTAGACTTTTTGGTCTTAACCTCGAATTTTGTAGGTTTAATTATTTCAAATCCTTCAGGTACATTTATTTCATCATAAATTAAATTTTTAAGGTCAAAATTTTCCTTGGTAAAACTACCACTATATTTAAGTTTTTTATCAAAACCTCTTGCTTTTATTTCTTCGGTTAATTGAAGTCTTTTTATATCCTCTTCTGCTGTTTTTTCATCATTAATTTTAACTCTTGTTGAGCTTATTCTTGCATAATCTTTATTCAGAACATCAGTTAAGCTGCCCAAACTTACTTTTATTGATTTAATTTTTTTGTTTTCAATAACTGGCTTTGAAAATATTAGAACATTTTGTGTATCAATAAAGGTTTGGGTGTAATTGTAAAAGAATAATTCCGAATCAATTTGATAAGTTTTTTTGTTAAATTCAAAATGTTGGGCTGCTATAAATTTTTCACCATCTTTTAAAATTTTTTCTTTAATTTCATTATTTATTAAAACTAATTCTTTTGATTTAAGATTCTTCAAAGCCTTATCATGAATTCTTCTAAAACCATTATCACTAGTTAGATATTCATCAGAAGGTGTTTCCTGAAAATCAACTAATTTTATTTGTTTATATTGTTTATTTTCAATGGTATTAGTTGGAGCTTGGATATCTTCAAGAGGTTCTTGGCCTTTTTGCTTTCTTATATTATTTAATTCTTCAATGCCTAATTTATTCAAATCAAATTGCACGTCATATGAAATCATAGGGCTTTTGCTTCAATCAGCAAAGGAAACTTCGATAGTTATTTTTTTAATATCGTTTTCTTCTTTTATATCTTTAAAAGCATATTGTAATTGATGATTCTTTGTTGTTAATCAATAAGATTTATTGGTTAATTTTGCATAATCGCCCTTTTCGATAAATGTTTTATCTTTTGAATAATAAGGATAAACAAGAACATTCTTAAGTTGTGCAACTAAAAATTCTTTTTGCTTTTCTTGCGTTAAATTATGAGGATTAATAGAAGAAGGATGCGCATATCTTTCTTTATCAATTGTTTTGGTTATCTTTTTACTTATTTTTTTGTCTGTATTTGAATATAATAGAATATCAATTTTATATTCATTATCAGATACCTTAACTAGATTAGAAAGTTCAAAATTATACAAATTTTTATCATATTCCGAAACAACAAAGTTAGGCTTATTTTCAAAATTATTAATTGATACATTCGTAAGTACGTTTTGATAAGCCTTTTCATTATTAAATCTTATCTTTAACTTTGTAAGGTTCTCATCTAATTTTGTTTTTTCTTCTAATTCTTTGTTTATTTGATTCATACCTTTTTTTCATCCAGTTAGAATGAAAAATTTATTTTTTTCATGTCTTATATTGGTATTTTTCTTTTGTAGTCGATATATAAAGGTAATGTCATTAGTTTCTTCGTTTTTAACAGCCTTGTATTGACTAAATTCAAAAGTCTTAGGCAAAATCTTAATAATTTTGTTCAAATCAGCTTGTGCTAATGTAGTATTTTCTATACTTGGATAACTAAATCTTGTATACGATTCCGCTAATTTAAGCAACTCTTGATCAGATTTTTTTGACAAATTAGCAATTTTAGATTCCATTTCATTTTTTGCTATTTCCATATGGTTAGTAGTAGATTCTATCATAATTAAATCACTACTATTTTTTAAGATGTCCATAGCTTTATCTATAGCCTTTTGATAAACTTCCTCTTCTTCAAAGCTAAAAGCTAGCGATGCCTTATTTGCACTAAAGATTCTGTTTGTTTCCTCAACAGAAGTTTTTAATAAATTCTTAATTTTTTTTAAATCTTTTTTTGCATCCTGACTGCATGAAATTGATATCACAGGAATGGTAATTAATGGTGAAATTAACCCTATTGATAATAAAATTCTCCTATTTTTAGACATAAAGTTCCTCCGTAAATTTAAAAGAAAAGGCCACAAAAAAGTGGCCTTTTTATCCCTTAGATTTTATTGATTTTAATTCTTAATCTGATTGATTTATTCATTTTATAGTGAAATTATAGCATAATTAACATAGGCATTATAAAAGCGCTAAAAAAGTAACATTAATTAGCGTGAAAAATGAGCCACCGATATTTTGAATTTGTTTAATTATACA
>NZ_JBSQBB010000017.1:0-8108 GCF_053851635.1 Mycoplasma sp. 2575 | reverse complement strand
CAATCATTACAAATGAAGAATCAGATAAATACGTTAGTCAAAAAGAAAAACTAGAAAACCTAAGTAAAAAAGCAGAAACCACAAAAACAGAATTTGCTAAGGAATTACAAAACACCAAAGAAGCTCATGCACAAAAAATTCTTGAAGTAAGAAATAAAATCTCACAGCTTCAAGCAGATGAAAATTCTGCTAACTTAAATGATGTTATTCAAGAACTGCAACAAGCAATTGCAGATAATCAAACAATCGATGATAATCTACCACTATCAGAAATTAATAATAAAAAAGATCAATTACAAAAAGCAATAGAAACTGCAGAAAACAAAAAAAATGCTGAGGCACAAAAAACTAGCGAGCATTTAGCACAACTACAAAAAGCAATAACAGATGTTAGTGCTACAAAAGACTCAATGACTTCTGAGCCATTATTAAGTAGTGCCCAAACTAACTTAGAGCAAGCAATCGCAATAGCACAAACAGCAAAAAATCAAACTCCAAAATTAGCAAATAACGAAATCAATGAAGCTAAAAAAACATTACTACAAGCAGAAAATATTGCCAAACAAGAAATTAAAAAGATAAATGATCAAAAAGACCAAATTAAAAATCAAATTAATCAAAAAGAAACAGAAATTCGTGATTATATAAATACCGATTTAGCAGGAAATGATTTTGCAAATATAAAAAGCGAATTAGAAAAACACTTAAATGATTATGTAAATAATGAAAAAAATAGCTTATCAAATAAAACAAAACAACAACTTACCGATTTACTATCTAAATTAGATTCACAACTACAAGACATTAAGAATAAAAAACAACAAAAAGACTTAGAAATTAGAGAACAAAATAAGCAAAAGCTAACAAAAATAAAAGAAACCCTTAAAAGTGTTGGTAATAGCATCACAAGTCATGATCCTGAAATGACAAAACTAAAACAAGACATTAATACAGCTGTCACTGAGACTGAGGGCATAATTAGCAAAAACGAATTTAATAAATATATATCGCAAATTTCAAAAATCGAAAGTTTAAAAACTGAAGCAGATAAAAAGATAAGTGACTTTACTAAAAAATTAAATACCGAAAGAGACGCATATAGACAAAAGCTACAAGAAGCCAATAATAAAGTATCTGAATTACAAAATGATGCAAACTCAGCAAATCTAAATACTGTAATTCAAAATTTGCAAAACACAATAAATCAAAATAACAATGCCCAAGACAGAGACCCAATTTCATCATTTACTACTAAAAAGGATAATTTAGACCAAGCAATAAAAACAGCTGAAAGAGAAAAAGCTGTTGCAAATCAGAAAACTGAAGCAAATTTAGCAAAATTAGGAAATACAATTAATGCATCAAAAACTACGCTAACTTCAATGAATTCTGAACCTTTATTATCGGATACCAAAAATAAATTAAGTGAAGCAATAAAAACAGCTGAGGGTATAAAAAATCACACACCTAAAAAACTAGCTGATAAAGATATAGAAAATGCAAATAAAACCTTATTAAAAGCAAAAACAGCAGCAGAACAAGCTATAACAAACATAAATAGCCAAAAAGCCTCAATCAAGATGCAAATAAACCAAAAAGCCAAGGAAATTGAGGATTACAAAAATAACCTAAATGGAAATCAATATGATGATATTAAAAATAAATTAACTACAGAATTAGATAATTTCAATAGAAATAATAAGAATAATCTTGGTTCTAAAACAAAAGCTGAATTAGATAAAATATTAGAGGATCTAAATAAAAAATTATCCGATGCTAAGGTAGACAAAGCTAAAAAAGATAATGACATAAATGCTCTTAATAAACAACAATTAACAACCACAAAAGATAATTTAAAGGCATTTGTCAATTCAATAACAAGCAATGATAAAAAAATGTTAGACCTCAAGAAAAAAATAAACGACGCAATTAATGAAGCTGAAAGTACAATTTCCAAAGATCAAACAGATAAATTTGTTGAACAAAAGAAGAAACTTGATGATTTAAAAGAAAAATCTGAAAAAGAAAAAACATCATTTGATGCCATAGCAAAACAAGCAAAAGCTGACTATGACCAAAAATTAAAAGAAGCTCAAGAAAAATTAAATAATCTAAGAAGTGATTTAAATGTAGCAAACCTAACTGATGTAATTAATAACCTACAACAACAAATTAACAATAATCAAAACGCTAATATTAATGATGCAATTCAGGATATTAACAACAAAAAAGATTCATTGCAAAATGCGATACAGGCAGCAGATCAAGCCAAAAATGCAGCAGGTCAAAAGACACAAGCAGCTTTAAATAAATTAAATGATGCAATAACTGCCGCAAATAAAACAAAAGATATGATGGCAAATGAATCTGCACTAAATAGTGCTAAAGATACATTAGGTGAAGCTATAAGAGTTGCCCAACAAGCAAAAGATAAAAATCCAAAATTATTAGATGCGCAAATAGAAAGCGCACTTCAGACTTTAACTCAGGCTGACAATGTAGCAAAAGAAGCTCTCAAAAATATAAATACTGAAAAAACTACCTTAAGAGACCAAATTTCTCAAAAAATAGATGAAGTTTCAAACTTTTCAAATACATTAAAAAACCATCCTGAATACAAAGAAATCAAAGATAAATTAGATACAACTCATAATAAATACAAAGATAAAAATGCGTTAAATTCAAAACCTAAAAATGAACTTGAAAATATATTAAAGGAATTAAATGATGCATTAACTGAGGCACAACAAAATAAAAATAGAAAAGATAATGATATCAAAGAAGCTAATAAACAATCGCTTACACAAGCTATAGATACATTGCAAGGTATTTCAAATTCAATTACTAGTCATGATAATGAAATGAAAACACTTAAAGCAAAACTTGATGAAGCAATAAATGAAACAAAAACAATTCTTGATAATAATCAAGCAAGTAATTATGTTACTCAAAAACAAAAATTAGAAGATCTAAAAACCGAAGCTGAACAAAAGAAGAAGCAATTTGAAGCTAAATTGCAACACGCAAAAACTGAGCATAATAAAAAAGTTAAAGAAGCAGAAGCTAAAATAAGCCAATTAAATCAAGACAAGAACTCTGCAAACCTAACTAATGTAATTAAAAAATTACAATCAGTTATTGATAACAATAAAAGCATTAATGATAATGACAGCATTGTAAATATAGACAATAAAACAAAAACATTGCAAGATGCTATTCAAACTGCTGAAACAGAAAAAACCACTGCAAATCAAAAAACCAATAACGAACTTGCTGAGTTTAAAAAAACAATCCAAAAGGCTGATGCAACTAAAACCGCAATGGATAATGAGCCAGAATTAAATAGTCAAAAACAAACCTTGCAACAAGCAATTAATACAGCTAATGGTATTAAAAATGCAAGTAAAAATGCAACTGATGTTCAAATAAAAGAAGCTAATAAGGTACTTGCTAATGCTGAAAAAGTTGCAAAAGCTGCACTTGATAATATCAATGCTCAAAAATCAACATTGATAAGTGAAATTCAAACAAACGCTAATGATATTCAACGATATATAACCCAAAATTTATCTAATAATAGTGATTATAGTCAAATTAAGACTGAATTAGAACGTGTTTTAAATGCTTATAATGAGAATGATAAAGCAAATATTAATTCTAAAACAAAACACGATTTAGAACAACTTAAGTCAAAACTTCATGATGCACTTGAAAAAGCCAAAAGAGATAAAGCTCAAAAAGATACCCAGATTGTTGCAAGAAATAAACAAAATCTAATAAATGCTAAAAATCAAATAAATGGTGTTGCAAAGCGTATTATTACTCGTGACCCTGAAATGGTAAAACTTAAAAAGCGCTTAGAAGAAGCTATTAAAGAAGCAGAAAGAATTATTAATGATAATGATCAAAGTAAATATATTCAGCAAAAACAAGTAATTGATAACTTAAAAAATGAAGCAAACCGTGCAATAAATGATTTTAATGATAGACTTCATGCTGCGCAAGCTCAACATGACCAAAAACTCAGAAATGCACAAGCAAAATTAAATTCATTAAAACAAGATCCAAACCGCGCAAATTTAGTCACCATAATTAGTCAATTGCAACAAAAAATTAATACAAATAAATCCAAAGAAAATATTGACCCAATTAAAAGCATTTCAGATAAGACTAAAGCCTTAGAACAGACAACAACAAACGCCGAAACACAAAGAGTAGCCGCAAATAAGAAAACTGATGCTGAAATTGCTAAATTAGAAGCGAGTCTTACCAAAGCAAATGCTACAAAAACCGAGATGGCTAAGGAACCAGCATTAAAAAGTTCAACAGAGGCACTTACAAATGCGATTAGTTCAGCACAAGCAGCAGCTAATAAAACTACTAAACTAACTGATGCCAAAATTATTGATGCTAATAAAAAAATAACGGCAGCTGAGGTTGTTGCCAAAAAAGCTCTTGATACTATTAATACCCGAAAACAAACATTAAGAGCGGAAGTTCAACAAAAAGCAGATGCAATTGACACTTATATAACTTCAAACCTAAATAAAAAAGAATACAGCACAATTAAGAAAGAATTGCAAAAGATTCTTGATACATACAATTCACAAAATAAACCTAATCTAACTGCAAAGACAAAAGCTCAATTAGAAGAAATATCTAGAAATCTAGAAAATGAATTAAATAAAGCTAAACAAAAGAAAACAAAACAAGATAGCGATACAAGCATTGCTAATAAGAAAAAGGAAATTAATAAATTAATTGACCAAATTCCTTATCCAGATCCTAAATCACCTGAAGCAACCCAAGCTAAAAATGCTCTAAAAAGTGCTGTTAATAAATTAAATGATATGCAAAGCTTAAACCAAAAACAAACTGAGATAACTAATTTTAGCAGCCATATGCAAAAAAAGAAAGAACAGTTAGGTGCTAATGGCAAAAATCTAAAATATTCAAAAGATAATGCACAAGCAGTTCAAAAAATAAAACAAAAGCTAAATTCAGCAGAAAATATAGATCAAGCTAACAATGCGTTGCCTGATGGTTGAGCAAATAAGATTGAAACATACAAAAATGTAATTAATAATTCATTTGATGACGGGGAAGATAAAAATAATTTAATAACAAGATTAAATCAAACTGTTCCTACCACAATAACGGATAATAAGGTTTATAATGAAAATGATTTAAAAGATGAAATAATTAAAAACTATAAGCGTCTTGCAAAAGAAAAAATTAACACATTAAGTAATATTCCTCAAAATAAAAGAAATAATATAAAGAGAAATATCGATAACACGCAAGTTCCTAGTGCTCATACACAACTATCCACATCAATCAATAACATTAAGTCACTTGTGACAAATGCTACAAGACAAAACTTCAACTTATTTATTGATGAATTAGCATATCCAGAAAATTCATCGCAATTAAGAACTGATTCATTAAAAACAAAAGAAAAAATTAAACAATCTCTAACATCTAAAATTGATTATTCAAATAAAGTCACTGTGGAAGCGACTCTTAATACACTAAAAACAAATATTGATGCATTAAAAAATGAAATAAACAATATTAAACCAGAGACAAAGAAAAATGAATTCTTAGCAGATTTTTCTAAGACTGATCATACTAAAATTTCAGCACTATTGCAAAAAGTTAGATCATATAAACAAGAATATGAAAATAAGAAACGTTTAGCTCAACAAGCAATTTCACAAGTTTCCGACCCAAAAGAAAAGAAAAAACTGCAAGATAGACTAAATAACTCAACAAATAGTATTAAACACCTTGAAACTATTAAAACTGATGCCGAAAAACAAAGGGATAAAGAAATAAAACAAAAAGCTGAAATTCAAGCTAAAAAACAAGAATTAATCAAACAAATTAACAAATTACCTAATTCTCCTGATAAAAAGAATCTTTTAGATAAGGTAGAATTATCAAAAACTAAACCAGAATTTTCGGCTATCGAATCAGAAATTAATATTATTTCTAGAAAAATAGAATTAAGAAAAGAGGTTGACAAATTAGCACTATTTGATTTGTCTAATAATAGAGGTGGATTACCTAGTGAATTTAGACCCGAAGCTAGCGAAGCGACAAAATATAATCTAAAAGATCTTTATAAGCTTATAAATAATGCCTCATCAGATAGTGAATTAAATACAATAAGTCAGAAAATAAATCAACAAAGAAATGCGGAGTTAGAGGATTTAAGAAAAACGAGGTTAGGTTCAAACGGTGATTCAGATTACGGTAATAGTGTCATGAAGTTAGCATTAAATCAGTCATTATCTATAGCCGTAAATGATCAAGGTAAAGATAGCACAGGAACGTTTACTTCTCAATATAATAATGAATATAATGCATTAAATGAACAAATCAGATCTGCTGATACAATCGAAAAATATAAAGCCGCAAAAATTAAAGCTGAAAAATTTATAGCAAAATATGAATCTAAAGATACCAAAAAATGATTACCATTCTTTAAACAAAGGGTTGACTCACATTACAAAAAACACCCAGCTGATGCAGGTCCATATAATGTAACAATTCCTCTAGGTTCGTGATCGCATATAATATCTGAGTTTGAAAAACAAGATACTGATAGAGCGGGAGCTATAAAGACTGAAAATCAAGCATTGTATGAAGTTTACTACAAATATAGAAGAAATGCTAAATTAAATTATGAGTTTCTAAAATTAATAGCTAGAGTAAAAGATGCTGGAATAGTTGACGATTCAACACGATATAGTCTAGAGCAATTAAAAACTAATTTTGAAGGTGTTATAAATGCAGAAGATAAGAGCAAAATTATTTTAGAATCAAATAATCAATTATTCGGTACATACAATGTTTCTGAATGATGAAAAAAAACGTCACAAATTACTTTCTTAAACTGATGAGCAAAAAAAATAGCCAATGCTCCAGAAAGCTTGATTAGCCAAGAGGAAAAATATGAATTGTTAGATAAAATAGCTTTAAATACAGACTCAACAGATAAAGCATTTTTAGAAGAATGGAAAAAATTCAAAGATAGATTCTACAATAGAAGTCTAATTAGCCCTGGTGAATTAGATAACGATGGCTATCCAAAAAATGCTAAACCTTATATTTGAAGATAAAAAATATCAAAGTAATGTAGAAATTTTTATGTATATTCTCTTGTATAAATATTTTAAATCTTAAACTTTTACTGGTTTTTATAACTAAAATAAAATAAGGGGAAAATGCTGATTTATTAAAAAAATCAGCATTTTTTGCTTTTTTTGACCTCAAATATATAACAATTTAGTTATAAATAAACTAAAGAAAATGATACTAAAAGATCAAAGAGTTAAAATGCCTAAAAATGTCAAAATGATTAGAAAAGGTAATAATAAATATGTATATTATGTCGCAGAAGTTGAATATAAAAAGGATAAAAAATATAATATCGATAAGAGAGTTAATATTGGCAAAATAGATCCAAAAAATAACAATTTATTAATACCAAATGATAAGTATTTTAATTTTCCCGGCGCAAAAATAACAATAATATAAGATGATAAAAAAAATCATCCGTTGTTTCTATCGGCAACATTTGACAATAACTAAATTTTTTAAAGATTTATATAGATGAACATTTGGAAAATATTTTTAACACAAAAAGCGAATTAATAAAGCATTGGCATCTCATTATATTGATGAAGAATTTACGGTTTCACAATTATTTAAAAAGCGGCATATAAAAATTTTTCTGGTTTGTTTTCAATTCCTTCAAGCTCAACGATATCAATGCTTTTGCACAAAGATATAACAACAAAAAAATACTTGAATTTAATTATAGATGATCAAAACAATCAAGAACATATTTAGAATAATTCGGATGACGCATATTTATCTGTCGATTCAACGAACTTTAATATAAGCTCAAAAAACATGAAATATGCTGAATATAAAAAACCAAATGTTGATGAAGGACTGCTACAAATAAACTTATCTTATTGTTTAGATCAAAAGGCTGAATTACCTTTTTTTATGATTTATATCCCAAATCAGTTATTAATGTATGTTACTACAAAAAAATGATTGATAAAGTTTTAAATTTGCGTTATAAATCAGCA
>NZ_JBSQBB010000016.1:0-11694 GCF_053851635.1 Mycoplasma sp. 2575 | reverse complement strand
TTCTTTTTGAGATTATGGTTGGTTTTGCAATCTTTTCTTTAGGCAAAATATTTGGTTTATAAGGTATATATTTTTTGACAAAAGTTTTTTTCATTTTATTGTATTTTTATGAGCAAAAGCACTTAGAAATCCGCTTTGTGTAAGTTTTCTTGTTAATTGGCTATATGATATTTTTGCATTAGCTATTCTCTCATAAAACAAACACTAAGACATATATGAATTACAAGAACTATTTTTGTTCCAACAATTATTTTTTGCTTTCATATTTTTTCATAATTGATAATTAAATCATTACTGTAAATCTTTTTTCTATCGCCTCATTGATTGCCATGTGCTAAGTTAACCTCTTTTTTGCATAATTTAGCATTTCTTAATTTTTGTTTTAATCTTTTTATGGTTGATATTGAACATTTTGCTTTTAAGGATAATTGCTTATTTGTTAAATTAGAATATGTAGTTATAACATCTAATTTTCGTTTTCTATTTAATTGAAAATAGTTTAATTCTATTTCATGCATAATAAGACCACCTATAACATTTTACTATATATGTTAGGCGGCTCGTTTTTGTTGCGATTTAACGGTTTAAAAATTTTAAGAAATGAAGCTATATCTGTTTTTAATGGAGTAAATTTAAATAAAGCAAAAGGTATTTTGTTTTACATTCCGACTTTATGAGAGATTTATTTAGAAGAATTTTTAAAATCTGATGAATATACTCTTTTTTCTCAATATAAAATTAAAATTATAGATTACAGTGGAGATAGAATATTCAAACAGACAACATTGCCTGATTATGTTTTTTAGCAATGATAATAAGCAAAAACCTTTCATGATTTTAGATGCAAAATTCAAAGAGGCATGAAGTAATATTATTTTAAAAATGGTTCTTTTAGTGATGTATTGAATGATTATGATAAATGTATAAGGGATATGGTGTCAATCAATTGCCATGCTAGCGGCGTTATTTTTTCCAAGTAATCATAAATTATCATTAAGCCCCGAAGCTTTTGTTGAACATTTTATTAGTAAATTCAATAATGTTGATAAATTTTATACATTTCCGGTTTTTATTCCTTTTCCATCTAATGATTATAATTTGTGATTAAAAGACTTTAAAAATAACTTTAATAAGACATCATTGTTTGTTAAGTCATATATTATCAAAGAAAAAATATATATTCAAGATACAGAAATAATTTCAAAGCAAGCAGAAGAATTAAGAACATAAGTTATATAAAATAAAATTAAACTTTTAACATGTATATAGTTAATTTAATTTAATAATGTTTTTAATTTGTATTATTGATATCTTTGTTCTTGATTATCAAAATAAAAAAAATAGTAATAGGAGTTTTTAATTAGTATTTTTATGATTGTATTTATCCTTAATTGTTATTCAAAACTATAATAAAATATTTTAAATATTAAGTTAAGCTTATTTTTTATTTTTAACAAATAATTTCATTTTTATGGTTGATATTAAAACTTAGAAATTTAGATTATAATTAGTATTTTTTTATATGAATACTAGTTTTTATTTATAATTAAAATACTATGAATTTTAGAATTCTCTCTCTCTCTCTCTCTCTTATAATCTATTTAAGAAAAAAGGAAGTCAATGAATAATATTGCCACAAATATAGTGGCTTTTTTCCTATCGAATAGAAATGTTGTTTTCAATAATCTATTTATTTAATGATAAAGATTTTAAACAATTAAAAAGCATTAAAGAATTCTAATAATTTAACTATATAAAGGGGCGTTATGAAACTTATATTAAACATTTTAAATAAATGTGATATATCTCATGCAGAATTAATTAATGCTAACGGCGTATTGAGAAAACAAGATTTTCAATTAACTTTTGGTAAAAGAGAAGTTCGCGGCAAAAAAATAACAATTTTAAACCAATTAGAAAAAGAATTAGAAAGTAAGAAATTAAATACAAAAGAAAAATTAGATTATAAAAAACTATTTAAATTTCTTAATGAAGGCGAAAATTTAAATTTTTATACGTGTGGTCTTTCTAGGGTATATTTAAAAGAAGATAATGACGTATATGACGAACTTATTAGAATCTCGAAAGACGAAAAGCTAACTCACAAAGAGTATGAAAATTTTTTAGTTGCAGTCCAAACTAAAGATTTGTCAAATTTTAAAATTAAAGGTATAGAAGTTGATGGCAACGCTATTAATCTATTTTTCAAGTTAACAATAACTAGAGAAATGAATAATATTGAGAACTCAATTATAAATTTCGAGTTACAAAGAATAAATATTTCCAATTATAATTTAGCAATTAGCAAAATTAATAGCAAACTTAATAAAATTGATGGAATTCAATTTGTATGTGATAGTGATAACAAATGTAACTCGCCAACTTGTAATAATTCAAAATCAATATCAATACAAATAATAAAAAGCGTTTTGCAAAATACTAAATCGATTTTTAAGAAAAATGAAGATTCTTTAAAATTGAATGATATTGAGAGATATTTTAGATTATTTTCAGAATTTTATAACAATATGAAAAATTCTGACGCTGCATTTTTCTTGAATTTGTCAGATAAGGATATTATTTTAGAGAAAAAACAAAACGAAAAAGACAATATTATTAATTTTGATAATAATTATTTATATTTATTTCAAAAAGATAATTTTAATGTTTTGGGACATAAAAAAGACTGAAATCTTTCAGATATTCATTCAAGGGGAAGTTTGTTTGATTCGCTTAAAATAACATTTAAGTTTTACGAAGAAAAAACAGAAGATAAAAATGAGCTGAAAAATAGACAAAAAAGAGATTTAAAAAGCTACAACTTCGATAAAAATGTGGAAAAAATTGATGAAAATATTAATGCTATAAATAAAGAAATTCAAGAAATTAGTATCAACGTAGATAACTTTAACAAAGATATTAAAACATATAATGGCAGAATAAGAGATATTCAAAATTTAATCGATGAATATAAAATCTCAATTAGAAAAAAAGCACCTATATTATCTGATGATTTAATAAAAAAACAAAGTCTTAAAACTATTGAAAAAGAAAAAGAAGAAATTAAAAGTAAAATCAAAGAAAAAGAAAAAATAATTTATGAATATATAAATGAAAAAAATAAATTAATAGATAAACAAAATGAATTAAATAAGAAAATTAATTCCAAGAATGAAGAAATAAGCAAACAAAAATTACTTAAAAAAGAATATCAAAATTTGATAAACAAAATTGATAATGAAAACTATCTTGTTAAAAGAGTAAAATCGATAAAAATAGACCCTAAAACCAAAGATGATGTATCAATTGAAATAGAACCCTATTTTAAAAATAATAATTGAAAAAGATATCAATTATCAACTATTAATATTGGCGAAAAGACAATAATAACCAGATCACATAATTCTATTAAAAATTTATTTAAAGGTTATATAAAAGAACCTTCATTTTTAGCATCATTAATTGAGCCATTAACGGTGAAAATAGATGAAAATAGCAAAGCCGTTGATGATATTAATAATTTTATCTCTAAATATAATTTGAACGAAAAACAAGCTTTGGCCTTTAAAAAAGCAATTTTTTCTGATGCATTATTCTTATTGCAAGGTCCTCCAGGAACTGGAAAAACTCAAGTGATATCAGCTTTAATTGATTACTATCAATATAAAAATCAGAATATTATGCTAACCTCTTCAACACATGAGGCTATTGATAATGTTTTTGATAGATTTGCTAAATTAAGTCCAATAAATCCTAATGTTTTTGCAATAAAAGTGTCAAGTGGAAATAGGGCAAATAATATAAATCCTTATTCAAAAGAAAATTTATCTAATCGTTATATAAAAGCATTAATATCCGAAGAGAATTTATTGAATCAAGCTAACTCAACTAATAATAAAGTACTTGAATTATGCAATGATATTGATAAAGATGTTAAAGAAAATAATATGAGAATCTGAAATCTATTTATTAGAAAAATAATAGTAGATGGAAAGAAAATCGAAGAATTTGAAGAGTCATTAGAAGATCATTTCTTCATGTCAGAAGATGGCGGTGTTTCTGATAAAAAAAACTCTAGGAAAATTATTGATATTTTAGAAAAATATGACTATTTAAAAATTGGAAAAGAACTAAAAAAATTAGGAATAGATTCGCTGGAAAAAATATCTAACTATATAAAAGAAGTGGAGAATAAAAATACTAATAATTTTTGTAATTCTGAAGTTTTATCTAAAATAAAAAGCAAGTTAAACATTGCGATTGAACTTAATGACTTAAAAGACCAATATGAAGGTTTCTATTGAAATGAAAAATTAGTGGATGTTTTATTTGATAATGAATTAGTTAACTTATTTGGTTTGACAACTACATCAAGTAGTGAAATTGAACATAATGGCAATTTTGTTGACTTGACAACAGATTATAAAATTGATTTGACAATCATGGATGAAACTTCGAAATCAAATTTATTTGAAATAATAAATAGATGTTTACAATCAGGTAAATCAATTTTATGCGGTGATGCTTATCAATTACCTCCTACTGTTGATTTTTCAGAAGAATTATACAATTGAGTGATAGAAAAAGAACTTGGCCCAGATAATGTTGATAAAAAAATGCAAAATGATATTGTTAATAAAATTAATGATGCATTGGCATATCCTTATTTTAATGAAAAAATAAAAGAATTAACGAATATGCCGAATGGCAATTCATTGTCTTATGAATTTTTAGATATGCAACATAGATTCCCGGCTGAAATTTGTCATTTTATAAATGTTTTATATAAACAAAAAAATCAGGAACTTAAAACATTTAACAAAAATGCCGATTTTAAAAAATATAGCAATATAACTAGCAAGCTAAATTTGATAGATACTTACATTCTTCCAATAAAATACATTAATGATATAAAACAATTTGATAATAAATTTAACCTTGTTAATAATTTTGATCACAATATGCTAATTGAAGATGGCTTTATACCAATTTCATTTATTAAAAAATTTAATCAAAGTACACTAGACACTAGAATGAATCAATATAATGCGATTGTAACATTTAAAATAATTCAAAAATTAATTAATGATTTAGAAAATAATGGAATAAATATTAAAAATGAAAAATCAAAAATCGGAGTTATTGCTTTGACTAGAAATCAGGCAATTGTTATTAGAGGAATTATTCAATCTAAATATCCAGATTTATATACTAAATATATTGCAACGAGATCAATAGTAATTGATACGATTGATAACTTTCAAGGTAGAGAATGCGAATTTATTATTGTTGACTTAGTGAGATCGGAAAATAAAGGAACAGAGGAAACTCCTAATAAACGTAATACCAACTTTTTAAACGATGAAGCTAGACTGAACGTTGCTTTTAGTCGAACAAAAAATATTTTAATTGTTGTCGGTGATTTTTCATATTATAAAAATTCTAGCCAAGGCTTAACTGTATTGAAAAAATATATAAATCATTATTTGCAAAACAAAGATTCTTTTGTAACCCCAGAAGAATTTATAGGAGAGGAATATAATGAATGATAAGATAAAAATTAAACTTAATTTTCCGGTTATTCAAAAACGGGTTGAATTTACGTATCGTGAAATAGAAAAAATGGAAAATTATTATAAATTGATATTGATTCCGCTTATTGAATTTAAAAAATTAAATAAGTATATTACTGTAAATGACATATTTAAGGAGTTTTATAACATTAATAGTGATGTGTTAATTCGTAAATTTTGACTATTGATTTTAAGGGATATGCATAACAAAAATATAATAACTATAAATTTTAATTCTTCTGAAAGTAACATTGAGGATTTTGATTTATTAGAAATGGATATTAAAAACATTGACATAAATAAAAAAATTGAAAAATATGTTGAAATGAATAAGTTTTACAGTTTAACTGACCGAGTGATGAAAAAAAACTTCACTTTCTATATTAAGAGTAAGTTTTTATCGGAGAATTATGATAAATACTTTAACACTAAAAATATAGATAAGGCTTGAAATGGCTGCTCTTTTGAAGGCTTTGATAAAAATGAATCGAAAGAAATTGAACAAAAAGTTTCTGAACTTGAATATGATTTTGAAAAAGATGACTCAAAATTAATATTGAAAAAAAGTGTTGAAAATAGTAATGATATTAAGGTAGCATTTTTTGAATCTGATTATCCCTTTTATATTGACAATTCATCAACTATTATTTCTATTAATATAAGACCAATGAATATTGCTCAAAATTACTTTATGGAAGATTTTATAAAGAGTGATTTAATTGATGAACTGAATAATCGTAAATTGTTACATGAGTCTATATTCCCAAATAATACTTTTTTGAGTAATTTTCAAATTAAAGATAGCTCTGAAAAATTAGATATAAAAGAATTCGATATTAATAAATGAATGGTAAAAAAATCTTTCAATCAAAATAATATTGTTGAAGGAAAAAATAATGAAAAGTTTTTGATATTAGATAAAAAAATATTTGACATAAACAAAATAATAGTTGATGTAAAAATTGATGATAATGAAGTTGAAGAAAGTGCAGTAGACTTTTTTATTCCAACTGAAATACCCGAATCAAAATACCTTAAGTTACTTGAAGATATTTATGATAAAAAAATATCACCCACTGATATTATGGCTTCTGCTTTAGAAAAATATCTAGACGAATTTTTAAAAGACGTTAAAGAAAAATCTAACTCTAATTTTGAATTAATTTTAAAGATTTGAACATTTTTAAGTAATTTTAAAACTAAAGATTGATTCAAAGAAATTACTCAACTATTTTCTAATAATGTGTTTTTAGATGTTTTAAATACTATTAAAACTAGCGATGATTTAGATAAATTCATGAGCATTTTAAATAATGGCGAACTTATTTTTAAAAACATTATTAGTAAATACAATATTAATTCAGACAATCTGGATATTTTTAACTTTGTATCTTCATGAAATAACAATATGCTTAGAGAAATTTTTAAAAAACATGTAAATAACCATCATATGTTTGATTTATATAAAGACAATAAATTTAAAGAAACACTATTTTATAACGATTTAAAAAATCATATTTCTGGCGATTTTGAAGATTTAAATAAACAAATTGATTCGGACATTGAGGCTTCAGTTAAATTAAATTATTTAGAAAATTTCAAGAAAAAAGAAGTATATAAAGGTTTATTGGCTATTGACTGTTTAGATTACATTAATGAATATATTTTTAAAAAAGAGGAAGAAATAAAAAACTCTTTAGAATATATTAGAAATAACTTAATTTCTAAAGCTGTATCAATCAGACAAAGACTTGAAAAATTTAAAAAAAATAGTAAAACAACATTTACAAAGTCATTAGAAAAAATAGATCTAAAACTCGCTGAATATTACAAATATTTATCTAATAACTATGCCCATTCTTTTAGAAAAGACACAACTACGGCTGAGTATATTTTTAAAATTAGTAATGAAGAAGTAATAGCCGAAAATAATAAGTTAGATGAAATTAGTGAATATATAAAACAATTCGAGGTTAATAAATAATGAGCCATATAGCAACCGTAACATTGAATTTAAGTCAATTAGAAAAACGAGAATTAGAAAATATTTGTGATAAAAATACTGAACTACTAAATAATATGCTTTTATCTAATGAATATCAAAACAATGGTTTAATAAAAGAAGCTATTAAACAAATTAAGAATGTAAAATCAAATATTAACCAAAAAGTTGAAGTGGATTTAAATTCATACAAAGGATTAAGTTTATACGAATTAGAATATGACAAAATCAATAAATTATTATTGAATATAATTGATACAGTTGATTACAGAAAAATTGATAACTCAATTTCGATAAAAAATTTTAACCATTATGTATATGAATTTGGAAAATTAGCTTATGAAGCAAGAGATTTGATTATAAATAGTGATTTAGAGTTAACTGAAGATAATCTTAATTTAAAAATTAATGAACTAATGAATGCTAAAGCTTCTATTGAAGAATTAAGAAGCTTCAAGAATAATATTTATGCAAAAATAAGCAAAATTAAAAATAACGAATTAAAACAATATTTTGAAGATAAGATAAAAATAATTACAACTAAAAAAGATATTGATGATTTTAAAATTTGATTTAAAGAAAAAAATAATTCGATATTGAAAGCCGCTAAAATAGCAAAACCATTTATTGAGTTTTTAATGACTGAAGAAAAGTATAAATTAGCCGGAAAGCAAATAAAAGTTGTTAATGAAAAGCTTGGCGTAATTTATCTTTTAGAAAATGATTTAGAAGAGCAAGTGATATTTAATGTTTCGCCAGATGGAACAGTTGAATATCAAATTGGCGATTATAAAAGGCATGTATGTTCTAAAACGGCTAATCAGATGCTTGAATATATAACTAAAAATTCGAATATGAATATTGTTAAATATACCATGAATAGAACTTTTGTTGCAACTAAACCTAAATATAGCGCAAAGGAAAAAATAAAAAGATGAGGTAATTAATTATGAATTTAAAAGAAGCAATTACAACGCAATTAAAATTTAAGTTACTAAACAAAAATATAGTAATTTTGAAGGGGAATACTTCTGAGTTTTTATCGCCAAAAGTATTGAATTTACCAATTAAAAAACCCTCTTTAGATAGCATAAATAAGAATCTATTAAAAAGTGAATATTTAGAATTGCTTACTGAATTTTCTAATTTAGATTTTTTAACCTTTAATCAATATTTATTACACTATTTATACCAAGATAAAAATCTTTGTATTGATAATATATATCTTTACAATTCTAATTGAGAAATGAAAAGTGAAATAGTTCATGGTAACATAAAAATTTTTAAAAATAAAGATAATAAAAACGATCTTTGAGAAACTTTTGATGGTATTGAAAAATCAGAAATATTTGATTTTGTAAATATTGATAGTAATGATAATGGTAAAAATGAAGATATTAATTCAAAATTAAAAAACTTAATAATTGAAAAAATTAATAATGATGGTATTGCATCACAAAATTTATTTATCTTAGATTTAGCTGAATCTATTTATAGTGATAAAAACACTCAATTAGATATTGCTAAATTAAATTCATTGATTGATATGTTTACTAATGAAATTAACCAGATAACGCATAAGATTAAACCTTCAAATTTTAAATTAATAATTTTGATAAAAAACGATCAGATATTTAATTCGATACTTTTTAACAATAATCAAGAAATAACTTCTCTAACAATTCCTAATCCTTCATTAGATGAAAGAAAATCTTTTTTTAACATAAGAGGATCTTTATTTAAAAAACTTGATAATAAATTAATAACTAAAAAAGAAATTAGTGACGCAAGTGCAATAACTAATGGACTAACTTTTAGAGAATTATTTCAACTTGAAGTATTTTCTAACAAACTTGATAGTATAAAAGATTTTAAAGAACTATATAGACTGTGTTTTTTTGAAAAGAAAGAATCGGAATGAGAAAAAATTAATGCTGAAAATTTGAACAAATTCTTAGAAGATTTTGACAATAAAGTCAAAGGCCAATCTCATGTTGGCATTAAAATAAAAGACACACTAATTAGAAGTCGGGTAGGATTACAAGGCATTTTGCAAACCTCTGACATTCAGAAAAATTCAAAACCAAAAGGAATTTTATTTTTTGCAGGGCCTACAGGTGTTGGCAAAACCGAATCAGCAAAAGCCTTATCTGAATTTATTTTTAATGACCCAAATCAAATAATTAGATTTGATATGTCAGAATATAACCATGAAGAATCTGATCAAAAACTTTTAGGAGCTGCTCCAGGTTATATAGGTTATGAAGCGGGAGGGACGCTTACTAATGCTGTTTTACAAAAACCGTTTTCTATTTTATTATTTGATGAAATAGAAAAAGCTAATTCAAAAATTTTTGATAAATTCTTACAGATTTTAGAAGATGGCAGATTGACTTCTTCTAAAGGAGAACTAGTTGATTTTTCGGAAACATTTATTATTTTTACTTCAAATATAGGTGCGTCTACAATGCCTAAAGATGAGGACGGTAAAAAAATTCAAGAGCATTTTATTTCAGAAGTTAAAAAATATTTTAGAGATGAGCTAAAAAGACCGGAGATTTTGAATAGAATTGGTATACCAAACATAATTCCTTTTAATAAAATTAGCTCATTAGAAATTAAACTTGACATTATAAAATCTAAAATCAAGAAAATAAAAGAATTTTTATTAAAAGAAAAAAACATAAAATTAATATTCGATGATTCGATTGAAGAATATTATTCATTAGTAGCTAACAATATTGATGATTCGATGGGGGCTCGTTCACTTATTTTATTTTTAGAAACCGATTTAGTAAAAGCAATATCAAATATTATTTTTAAAAATAGAGAACTAATTGAGAAGAAATTATCAAAGTCTGAAGACGAAGACGGTTTAGTGAATCTAAAACTAAAATATGTATCTTCAAATAATAGTCACGGTTTTAAAGAAAAAATACTCTAAAATAAGTCAATTAAAGCAAAATATTTAGGCATTGTACCTAAATATTTTTGTTATTTATTAAATTTACAATAATTAATTTAAAAAGTAATTGATTTATATATTTTAATTTGCGACAATAACATTCAAAACTGAAAAATAGCAATTAATATTTTTGATAATTATGTTACTATTCGACTTTATTTAAAAAACACTCATAATAAAAAAATAATATTAAAAGTAATACACTAAATACTAACATTGTTAATAGCATCGACGTGAATATAATAGTGATGATGTATATTGACATAATATTTTATTTTGTAATCAGAGCGGGAGGCTACAATAATAGCAAAAATCAATGAAGTGACACTTAATATAATTGCATAAGTTAGTATTGCTATTGTAATACAATTTCAATATAACAATATAGGATGAAAAATAAACATAAATATGAAAAAAATTTTTTATCAATGTAAACAGAATATAACCGTAAAAGTATATAAGTTAGCAATGAAAATATTCAAAAAGTAAATGACATTCAAAAATACATCTTTTTCCTTGCTAATACTTTTCGCTCATTTTATTGTTTATAAATATAAGTTTATAAATTTAATTATAGCTCAATATAATTTTGCTTTTTAAGCATTATATTAAAATGATTTTTTGTGAATTCTCAATTATTTTGCAACATTCTATAGTTTAAAATAATTATAGGAGGTAATGTGAAATATAAAAAAATAGAAATCCAGAATTTAACAGATTTTGAGAAAAAAAGAAAAGGTATTTATATCGATATGACTAATGAAAAAATAAAAATAAACCAAATCGCTATAGAACACGAAGTTAGCCGTTTTACAGTTTCTAAAATTAAAGATCTATAAATTTTGACGGGACATTTAATGTCTCAAACAAAAATAAAGGAAATAAAAATAGACAAAAGTTTAGTGATGATTTTGTAGATTCTAAAATTGAAAAAATCAGAGATTTTAGTTCTTTTGTTTTTCACCAACCTATTGATAGAACTAGAAATGTTACTATGGCAATTTATTATAGAACAAAAGGTTCAATAATGTCTTTAAAAACTCTTTACAGACGCACCTTTAAAAAAGGAGCTATGCAACAGAGCACTCGCACAAAGGGGCTAGAAAAGAAGCTAAAAGAAACGTTAAAAAATATTTTAAATAACACGGTTTTAG
>NZ_JBSQBB010000015.1:0-16499 GCF_053851635.1 Mycoplasma sp. 2575 | reverse complement strand
TCTGCCCACCCTTGCCAGGATAGACACTCATGGCTAATATTAAATCTAAATCCTTGAGAAATGGTATAACTTTGCTTACATCTGTATCGGGATTAAAGGCTAAGCCGAGTTTTATGTCTTCCTTTTTTGCTAATTTAATAAGTTTTTTGAGCTCTATTTCATTTTCAAAAGCTTCATAATGAAATGTTAAAATAGCTCTAAATTCCTTAAATTTATGATAATAAGAAAAAACATCTTTAACCATTAAGTGAATATCCATATGATGCTTTGGACACTGATCAAATATTTTTTTAATTTCTTCATATGTTAAGGCCGTATTGGGTACAAATTGGGCATCCATAACATCGTAATGAACATTACTAACACCTCATTTAATCAATGAATTAACATAGGAAATTAGTTGATCACTTTTTACATCTAATATCGAAGGGCTTATTTGTCTATTATCCATTTTTTTCCACCTTAATATATTGGTTCTAACATACGCTTCATAAAGCTTTTATAATTTTCATATCTTTCTTCTTTAATAGTTCCACACTGAACGCGTCTTTTAACTTCACAATCCTCAATTCTTTCATAGTAGTGTCTACAACTTCTAAATTTGCAAAAAGGAGATGCTTCTCTAAAAGAATTAAAAGCAACAGGCATTTCATCAATTGTTAAATCAAACTCAATAGATGAAAACCCAGGAGTATCAATAATCTCGCCGCCATTAAAGTTAATTAAACTTACTTCTCTTGTTGTATGTTTACCACGGTTTAGCGCCTTTGAAATGGCTTGTGTTTCAAAATTTGTGCTAGCTAAATAATTTATTAGTGTCGTTTTTCCGACACCGGTTTGGCCCACAAAAAAACTAGTCTTATGTTTAAAAATTTCTCGCAAGCCTTCAAAACTAGCTTCATTTTCATAATTTATTTCAAATACCTTATAACCTTGTTCCTTGTAAAAATCTATCCTTGAAGCAGATGTTAGATCTTTCTTGGTTAAAACAATTATTGGTTCTACATTCTTGCTTTCAATAATAATAAGGAACTTATCAACTAATTGAGAACTAAATTCCGGTTCAACTAATGACATAACAACAATCGCTTGGTCAACATTGGCAATTTTAGGCCTAATAAAGAAATTTCTTCGTCCTAAAATATGATGAATCAATCCTTCTTTTTCAAATTCAACATTATCGCCGACGATAGGTTTCATATCAAGCAATCTAAGTTTTCCTGAACCTCTCACTCTATAAATTTGTTTATCTCCAAAGGACTTAACATCATAAAAACCTGCTAACGACTTAATAATTTTCCCTTTTTCCATTTAACACCTTCACTTCTACTTTTTATAATATTCAACTAAATATACAATTAAATAAATTAATAATCCAAAAATTATTGAGGAACCCAGTGTTATCAAAACAATGTTTAGTACCTTGTGTGATTTCTTTTTTTTCTTTTGCTCATGATTTTCAAGATCAAGCCGCTTTTCCATGCTTGCTTGCGGTGTTAAACAATGATCTAGATCACTAATTATGTCTAAGCAATTTAAATAGCGATTTTGAGGATTTTTAGCTGTACATTTTATTATAATATTTTCAACAGCTTGCGGAATAGTTTTCCCAACACCTTCTAAAGGCGGTATTGTACCGTTTATTTGAAGCAGTAAAATAGATTGGGCATCAATCCCTTGATAAACAGGATGTCCTGAAAGCATTTCGTACAAAATCATACCAAAAGCATAGATATCGCTTTGAATTGAGGCTGGTTGACTTTTCAAGGGAATCTCAGGAGCTAAATATTGAACTGATCCAACTGTTTTATTATCAGCTGTAACTCGCAAACTATCCTCGTTAATTGATATCCCAAAATCAATTAATTTAACTCTATTGGTATCATTTTCAATAATTATATTGCTTGGTTTTAGGTCTCGGTGGATAACATTAGATGAATGAATATCATACAATCCCCTGCATATCTCTCTCGCAATTCTTATTGCTTCATCAACAGGTATTTTTTTGTGTTTTGCAATTAATACCTTGAGATTGGTTCCTTTGATTAATTCCATTGCATAATAAGATTCGTCTGCACTTACATAGTAGCCAATCATTTTGATTACATTCGGCGATTTAATTGTTTTCAAAACGTTGCACTCGTTCTGAAAGCGGATTTGATTAACTTGTTTTTTTGTTATATCTGGAACAGTGAGTATTTTAACTGCCATTCTCTTTTGTGTCTTCTTATAACAAGCAGAATAAACCTCACCATACCCCCCTTTTCCTATTAAGACAAAGTCCTCAAAGTGTTTATTTACATTTTCGTATCTATCCAATCTCTTCAACATAATTAAAGCTCCAATATCAATGCTGTTAAATTATCTCTTGATTGATTTTTCTTCGCAATATCAATTAATTTTTGAGCTTTTTTATCAAGGTTAAGTTTTTTATCTAAAAGGATTTGCTCAATTGTTGGTTTATCAACAAAATCATGTATTCCGTCCGATGTCAATAAAATATATTTAATTTCTTCACTGCTCTTCAATAAAAAACTATCACATTTCATATTCTTATTAGGCCCCAAACAACTAACTAACTTATTGGCATCAGGTAATAATTTAACAATATCCATATCTATTTTTTTGATTTCTGCAAGTTCATGTAAAACGTTTTGATCAATAGTTATTTGATGTAATAAGCCATTATATGCATATGTACGAGAATCGCCAATATTAAATACATAAGTTTGTTTGTTTAAATTAAAAACTAGGGCAGCCGTTAAAGTTGTACCCATATCTTGATAATTTACAATATTTTTACTATTAACTATATCTTTAAGTGATTTTTTAATATAGCTTAGTGTGGTATTAAATCATTTATTTATATTTTTTCTATCATTAAATTGAATATTATCGTTAAAACTTTCTTGAAAATAGCTAACTAGTAATTCCACTGTTTTTTGTGAGCACAAGGCACCACCAAAATGACCCCCCATCCCATCGCATAATATAGCTAATGTTCAATTATTTAAAAAACTGATTGATGCACAATCCTGGTTCTCGTTACGATATTTTCCTTTATCAGTTTTAATAGAATATTTCATTTTTCTACTTTTTTTAAGCCTTTCTACCAGGTTCTGCTTTTTGTTTTACATCAATAATGTGAGAAAAATTTTGCTTGATAATTTCCTTAACTTTATTAGCGGTTTCTTCAATTGAATTATTAATAACAACATGCTGAAAAATCGAAGAAAGAATTATTTCTTCTCTTGCTTTATCTAATCTTTTTAAAATAAGGTCATATGTTTCGGTATTTCTATTTTCAATTCTTCTTTCCAATTCTGTTAATGATGGAGGCATTAAGAATATTGAACATATTTCACCTTCTCTACCTTCTTTACGATACTTATTAATAATTTGCAAGGCACCATTAGTTTCGATTTCTAAAAATGGGATTTTCCCTGAGGCACAAATATTTGCCACTTCTGAATTTAGTGTTCCATAATAATTATCAAAATGCTTTGAATATTCTAAAACCTTATCTTCCTTAATAAATGTTTCAAATGTATCAATTGGAACAAAATAATAATGAATACCATCAACTTCACCTTCTCTTGGCTCGCGGGTAGTAATTGAAACCGATAATTTTAATTTTAAGTCCTTATTATCAAACAAATATTTTTCAATTGTGCCCTTCCCAACACCAGAAGGTCCGGTAAAAATAATTAATTTTTTCTCCATGCTTTCTCCTTCATCTTTTTTTATTTTAGAATATTTAAAGTACTATTAGAATATTAATTATATTAATAATTAATTATATAAAAAATATTTACTTTATGTTTTCAATAAAGTAAATAAAAATTTTTCCATACTTCTTTTGTTTTACTACCTCATAATGATTATTTTTATATGTGAAATTATTCCAATCAGTTTCAATAATAATCTTTCCATTAGAATTTATCATATTATTTAAAGTTAATATATCAATGCATTTAACAAGCAATTCTTTTTCCCTAAAGGGTGGGTCTAAATAAACAAAGTCATATTTTTTATCCTTATTTTTGGACAAAAAAGATAATGCGTCAGTATTAATAATTAACAAATTCCTTTCTTTAAGACTATTTTTATTCTCAATAATTATTTTATATGCTTCGTAGTCTTTTTCGACACATGTGGCATTTTTTGCTCCACGAGATAAGGCTTCAAGACAAAATGAACCAGATCCAGAAAACAAATCTAGAAACTCTCGACCTTCAATATTAAATTGAATTGAAGAAAAAATGCCCTCTTTTGCTCTATCAGTTGTTGGCCTTGTTGTTTTAGAGGAAGGTTGTTTTAATAATCTTGAACGGTATTTTCCGGCTATAATTCTTAACATACTAATAATTATAATAACTTTAAAATAAGAGTAAAATATTTAATATTGATTTATTAAATGCCTTAAAAAAATATAATATTCAAAAACTGGAGGCTTATGTTAGAAGAAAAAAAGAAAAAACCTAGTGGAAAAAAATTTCTACTAGGTTTATCAATTTTTGCTATATCAGCAGGTTTTATTGCCACGGCTGGTTATTTTGGTTATAAAGCAGTTTTTGAGAAATTAGATGGTGGCGCTATTGATGAAGGGATTGTTCCGTTGCGAAATTCAGAAAATGATTTAAGCAAAACATCATTAAACGAAGATAATATTCCTTTTGAAATAAGAACAAGCGATGATGCTCTTATTTTTAATAGAAAAACAAGTAATTCATCAAGAGAACTTAATCCAAATTTTAAAGTGGGAAATTTAAGTTTTGTCGAAAAACCAATTGCTAGAAAACCAAACGGAGAACCTGTCTATTATCTAGGAAAAGAAGGAATGCTTTTACTAAATAAAATGTTTAAACAAAGAGCACTTTATGGTCCAGAAATAAATGCAATTAAAAGAATCAATATAAATGTGCCAAATGATGAATTGCAAGAAGATCGAACTAACGGGGCTTATTTTCCTGCAAATCGCGAAATGTACATCTTTGTAAATAAAATAGTTGAAAACAATCTAAAACTTTTGAATCAACCAGTAGAAAAAAGAATTGAAATTATTTTTGGTACTCTAATGCATGAATACACTCATCATATTGATAATATGTATAATAAATCAATAAAAAGAGGTGATGAACTTGCAAATAGTGATCTTATTGAATATGAGGGTGATCACAACTATTATCATATAGAAACAAATAATGCTAAATTTTTGAATGAATTTCGTAAAAATTTAAACTATGATAACACAAGAGATAATAAACTTTTATTAAGAAATAGTCAAGATTTTTTGCATGACCAAGACCAATTACCGGTTTACAAGTTTTATAGTGCCAATGAACTTTTTAGGATAGCAAACGTTAAAATAACACCTCTTGAGGCTAAAAAATATGAACCTCTTGATTCTAGAAGGTTTTATTTCAATAATAATAAATATCAAAACGTTTCTTTTATTGAACCAACTAATTTGCAATCAATAAGATATCTTTTCTCATTTACTGAGCTTGTACCAAGAGAAATAATTAAGCTTTCGCTAGGGCCAAATGCTTGGTTTTATAACTCTAATCGAAGCCAATTTGAAAACTATTTTTATTTTCGAAAAAACAATCGAACTGGCGAATTAATTTTTAATGCTGCTGGTGATGATATCCTAAAAAATATCGCTATCTTGAGAAAAGGCAATTTTTCAAATTCAAATGAATTAGCTACATTTGCATCCAATTGAGTTTTTAAAGACCAACTAGAAAACTTCCGTTCAAGTATTTATAATATTAGAACAAATGAATATGAGCGTCCATTTGCAAATGTTGGTAACTCGCACCATAAAGGCTTGTTCAAAGCTTATGTTGACCTAATGGGCTGAGGAGAACTTATAAGTTTTGCAAATTATAATATTCAAAATAACGATTCAAAGAATATTAATCTAGGTGGGTATTTTGAATTACCACAAAAAATTATTGAACAAAAGAAAAATAATCGTATCAAATCTAAACTAATTTTTGTAGACCTAAATGATAACAATAATACTCTGGAAATTGATTATAAATTGCAAAATTATAATCTTACAACGAAAAAGGTCTGAAATTCTATATACTATTTTGATATCAAAGATAACAAACAAAAAGATTACTATGATGAATCATGAGTATATCCAAAGTTATTTAAAGACAAATATCAATATGTTTCATATTTTGCTAAAAATATAGATAGGAATATTCTTAATAAGAAATTTAAAAATAAGAAGTTTGATGTTAAATTATGAGTTGACCTCGATAACAACGGCACATATGACCTGAATAAAAAGGATAATAAGGAAATTATTTCATTATTAAATGATAATGTATGAAATAATAGCGGCAAAAAATTCTATGCTAGATTTAAAAATAATAAGCGCCGCACCACAACATATCGAAATAACAGATCAAATTTTATAAACAATTTACAATATGAACTTTTTAGCATCAACCAAAACAATGAAACAAAAAAATATTACTATACAATTAAAAACTATTAAGCTAACTTTTGTTAGCTTTTATTTTTATTTAAGATATCAAGTATAATTTTTTTTATGAAAAAAATTAGATTAGTTTTAGCTGGAACCGCCGAATTTTCAAAAACAATATTTAAGTCATTAATAAAAGATGAGCGTTTTGAAGTCTCTTGTCTAATTAGCCAGCCAAACAAAAAATTTGATAGAAACAAAAATGTATTACAAACCCCAATTGCGCAACTTGCTAATGAATTCAATATTAAACTCTACCAACCAGAAAAAATCAAAGATATCTATGAAGAACTAAAAGCAATTGACTTTGACTTTTTTATCACAGCATCATTCGGGCAATTTATTCCAAACAGCATTTTAAAATTACCAAATAAACTACCCTTAAATGTTCATGGCAGTTTATTAGAGAAATACCGTGGAGCTTCGCCAATACAATATACACTTTTAAACAATGATAATAAAGCCGGAATCTCTTTGATTGAAATGATTGATAAAATGGATGCAGGTGATATCTTGAAAACATTAGAAATTGAAATATCAGAACAAGACAGCGCTATTGAACTATTTGATAGACTAGGCTTAGAAACTTCAAAAGTAATTGGTAATTGGTTGCAACAAATTTACAATAATGATTTCACAAGAAAAATTCAAGATGAAAATCTAGTAACATTTGCTCCTAAAATTCAAAATGAGGAAGCTGAAATTTTTGAAACATTAACCTGTCAAGAAGCACTAAATAAAATAAGGGCATTCAATGATCAGCCAGGCGCTTTCATAATTATTAATAATAAAAGGTTAAAAATTTATCGCGCGACAAAAAACAAAATCCAAACACCAATAAAAATAAAGTTTTCAGATGGTTATTTATATCTAATTGAATACCAATATGAAGGCAAGAAAAAAGTTAAACATGAATTTTAATTTTGAAAATTTTCTTGCTAAGCAAAAAGAACAAGAATATTGAAAAAAGATTGAAATTATATTAAAAAATGAAGATCTAGTACCATCAAAAAATAATGTTTTTAACGCTTTTACAAATTTTGATTTTAGTAATATAAAACTCATTATTTTAGGACAGGACCCTTATCCTACAAATGATAATGCCGACGGGCTTTGTTTTTCTTCGAAAAATAAAATAACGCCTGCGTCCTTGAAAAATATTTTTAAGGAAATCAAAAATTCCTATCCCCAAATTAAATTTAATAGCAATGATCTTACAAATTGAAAAAATCAAGGCGTCTTATTATTAAATACAATATTAACAACACTCAAAAACAAAACACAAGCTCACAAAAATCAAGGTTGAGAAATATTTAACTTAAATCTTATAAGAGAAATTCTTTCATATTATGATGGGATTTTATTTCTAGCCATGGGAATCGATGCTCAAAACTTTATTAGAACTCTAAATATTAAGGAAGAATTTATATTTAAAACGGCGCACCCATCGCCCCTATCTTGTTGGCGGGGTTTCTTTAATAGTAATATATTTAAAAGAATAAATGAAAAACTTATATCGCTAGGAAAGAATGAAATTGATTGAAGTACAAAATAATATATTTAAACTAAAAATGATTATAATTTAAGAATACTATTATATAAATAGTATTTTTTTATTAATAAGGAGACTTTATGATATCGAATTGCGAAACAAAACGTAATGAAAATATGTTATTAAAAGTTGCTTATGAGGGACAAGAATTTTGTTCTTGCGTAGCAAAAACTCATTTGTTTATTAGCGAAAACTTTGATAAAAATATTGCTTATATTTATGTTTCAAAAGACATTAAGGATTACTACGGTTTTATAAAAGTGGTTGATCATATTATCAATGTAAAACGTAGAAGTTATCAGATTGATGTTTTATCATTTGCAAATCTTCCTTTTTTGACTGTCAAGGAAGTTTTAAGAGCGTTTATAACAAGAATGGAATTTCACGGAGCAAAATTATATTCTGCTAAACAAAAATGTGAAAATAAGAATGAAGAAGAAAAAAGCGAAATTAAACTAACACTTTTTCTTGAAGAAAATAGTTATGCTGAATATATTGAAAAATTAACGATAATTTCCAAAAATGTTTCAAAAACACGTAATCTGCAAATCACACCACCTAACATAGCGACAAGTGAGTGAATCGCTGATGAAGTTAAAAAGGATTTCGAAGGAGTTGAAGGATTATCGATTAAAGTATTAAATAAGGCTGAAATTGAAGAACTAGGAATGGGTCTAATGTTAGCTGTTAATGCTGGTTCTTCATATGAGCCAAGAGTTGTTATTGCCGAATACAACGGAAATCCAAATAGCAAAGAAAAATTTGTCTATGTTGGTAAAGGTATAACTTTTGATACAGGTGGATATAACACCAAGGGTTACCATATGGATGGGATGAAATTTGATATGTCAGGTTCTGCCATCGTAGCCTACGCACTAAAATCAATTGCACAGCTAAAAATAAAGGCAAATGTAGCTGCAATCATGATGCTAACCGATAATGCTATCGATACCCATGGAACTCTACCTGAATCTGTTATTAAATCAATGAGTGGAAAGACTGTCGAAATTACTGATACAGATGCTGAAGGACGCTTAGTTTTAGCTGACGGAATTTACTATGGTGCCACAAAGCTAAATGCTTCTTTGATTGTTGATGTAGCAACTCTAACTGGTGCAATGTTAAGGGCACTAGGAAAAACATACTCAGGTATTTATTCTTCATGTGACAAAAGATGAGAAGAATTTGAGGAAGCAGCAGAGATAGCTCATGAAAAAGTTTGAAGACTTCCAATGCATGAAGAATTTCATAAAACCAATAAGTCATCACTAATTGCTGATTTAAATAATTACAATAATTCATCAAAGGCTGATTCCAATTCTGCTGCGATGTTTTTAAATGAATTTGCAAACAAAGTTGATTTTATTCACTGTGATGTTGCCGGAACTGCTGATGCAAAAAATATGGGCTTGGGGATCCTAGTTTCAACATTAGTTGAACTAGCTGAAAAGCAAAAATAGAAAGGTAATTTAAAACTATGGAACTAATTAAAAAAATTGATGAAAAACGTAATGATTTTCTATTGTTAAAAGCAGTCTTTAAGGGTGATAAATTACCAAAAAATCTTGTCGAAAAGGATTTTACAATTACAGAATTTCTTAGCGAAAATGTTGCTTATGTTTACATGGGAGAAAGAGAAAAAATCAATTATAATAATATTTTTGATTTTGCTAAATCATTAGCTACAAATGCTGCAAGAAATTATCAAATCGATGTCGCTACATTTCCTGTTGATAACAAAATATGTATCTATGACACTGTTGATGCATTTACAAAAGGAATAAATTTTTCAGCAGCCAAACTTTATAATAAAAAAACCATCTATAAAAAAGAAAATCATAACAATCTTTCACTATATTTACAAAATCCTACAAGCGATTTAATAGCCCACTTTAACAAGGCGGTGATTCTATCTGAAGCACTAAATTGAGCAAGAAATTTAGGTGTTACACCCCCTAATGAACTAAACTCTGAACAACTAGCAATAATTGCACAAGAGGAACTAAGCCAATATCAAAATCTAAAGATAACAGTTTTAAACAAAAAACAAATTGAAAATCTAAACATGGGTCTGCTACTATCAGTTAATAGAGGTTCAATTTACGAGCCACGTGTTGTTATTATAGAATATAATGGTAACGAATTATCAAAAGAAAAAACCGTTTTGGTTGGTAAAGGTATTACATTCGACTCGGGTGGTTACAATATTAAAACCGGTCGCCATATGAATGGAATGAAATATGATATGGGTGGGTCTGCTGTTGTAGCTGCCGTTATGAAAATAATTGCTCAAACTAAACCAAAAACTAATGTAGCGGCTATCATGTGCATTACCGATAATAGAGTTAATGGTGACGCCTCACTTCCTGATTCAGTTTGAACTTCAATGAGCGGAAAGACTGTTGAGGTAAATAATACTGATGCCGAAGGTCGTTTAGTTATGGCTGATGGTTTATATTATGGTGCAACAAAACTAAAAGCTACAAGATTAATTGATGTTGCGACCTTAACTGGAGCAATGATTATGGCTTTAGGTGACACATACACCGGGGTATGATCAACAACTAAAAAGGGTTGAGAAGATACAAAAAATGCCGCAAAAATTCAACATGAATTAGTGTGAAGAATGCCACTTGATGATGAATATGCTGAATATATTAAAGGTTCAATTGTTGCGGATCTAAAAAATACAGATTTTACCGGAAATGCTGGTTCTTCTTCAGCGGCGATGTTTTTAAAAGAATTTACCAACGATATAGAATATATACACTTTGATATAGCAGGGACATGCGATATTAATGAAAAACCAATGTTTGCAATGGTTAAAACAATATCGGAACTAGTATCAAAATAACATAAATAAGGGTACTATAAAAAATTTTGTGTAAATTAATCTCTGGCTTACTTTTTAGTAAGTGATTCGAGAATAGTAATTACACCAAATTATCTACGATACCAAAATAATAAAAAAATTCAGATCCTTTTAATCTGAATTTTTTATGACTTATTTTTAGATTGATTATTAAAATAATCTTCCCAATAGTTAAGGCCTAACCCAAAACTATATATATCTAGTGCTTGCGTTATATTTTCTTTTCTTGCTCCAATATATACCTTTCCATCGGCAGCGCTAAAATCAACTCTATATCTTTTAATACCAAGACGTTTTCTAACGCCTTCCTGTTCAAATGCAAATCTCGGATCGTCTGAATCAGTTACATAAAGGGCCTTTATTATCCCGTCTTTATCAAAATCAGCTCCTCAAACATTTATAATGTGATTAATTGAAACGCTACCATATGTATGAGATATACCAATAGCCTTATTAGCTTCAATTTCTCGTCTAAGTCTATCTGAGAGCGGTTTTGCGTAGGCGCCATAACCAAAATGTCAACGGTCCGTTAATAAGTGTTTACCAAAAACGTCCTTAAAGAACCCAAGAAATCCAG
This sequence comes from Mycoplasma sp. 2575, assembly GCF_053851635.1. Lineage (NCBI taxonomy): Bacteria > Bacillati > Mycoplasmatota > Mollicutes > Mycoplasmatales > Mycoplasmataceae > Mycoplasma > Mycoplasma sp. 2575. The sequence continues at coordinate 4,993 of NZ_JBSQBB010000015.1, read as the reverse complement.
ATTTACCTTTTTCATAATTAATTTCTTGGTTGCGTTGTTGTCTATTAGAATAACCATAACCATTTATATAAGTATCAAAAATTTTATCTGGCCAAACAGTGCGCCCGACATAAAGTTTCTTAAAAATTTCAAATAATTGACTATGTTCTGTTTTTGTTTTTATATTATCATTATTAGCCTCAAGAAACTTATTAATTTCGCGAAAATCTATTTCATTATTTTTTCCTATTATTCCTTTTTGCGGATCATTTAAATACTTATTAATATAGTCCTTGTTTTGTATGCTTCAATAGTGAATAGCATTTGCTGCAACTACTGCAGCACAAAGTAAATTATCACCACGGTCAAAATCTTTATTGATATCAAATCATCCTTCTTCATTATCATTGTGAGCGTATCATCAACTGTCGATATCGTCGCTTGCGTTAATATGATGGAAAAATTTACTAAAATTAGGATTTACACCCTTTAAAAATAAAGTTTCAACTACACCTTCACTTTTTAGAAAATCACCTAATGAAGTATTCAATAGTTGTTGTGTTTTATCGTTTGGTGAAGGAATTTTTGGTAAATTTGGGACTTCTGACTTTGGGGCAGGAATTAATTCTAACTGCGGAATTTTCTTTGGTTCATCTGCTTTATTATTAATTGATGGTCCGAGCGGTATTTGTGGAATTATATTATTTTCTTTATTCTTTTTTATAGAGGGACCTAATTTAATTTGCGGAATAACATTAGTATTGTTACCTTTATTTTTAATAGTTGGATCCGGGATAATTTGCGGATTTTTTTCTTCTTTTTTCTTTTTATGCGGAGGAGTTAAAGGTTTTGAATCATTGATTCTTTCCTCAACATTATTTTCATTAGGATTATGCATATGTGTATTATTATGTGGTTGTTCAGAATCTGGTTTAGGGGATGGCTCCATAACATTTCTATTTTGACATGATAAAACAACAGACGACATAGATAAAGTCGGAATAATGCCTAAAGTTAATAAAAACAACTTCCTTTTGCTCAATATTGAATACCTCATTTAAAATTAGTTTAACAAAGCAAAAAACATAATAAACGAGCCGATGTTTGTTGCTCCATTCAATATAATTTATACCATAGTTTTTTTTTTTTTTTGCATCTTTTGAAAAAAATTTTCTCAAAAAGCATTTTGAAGCATAGAAAAAAAATTCGGGTTTTTATTAATAACCCAAATTTTTATTGCTTATTTTTAGATAAATTCTTAAAGTATTGCTCTCAATATGTGGTTCCTAAACTAAAAGTGTAAATATCTAATGCCTCAGCTATATTTTCTTTTTTAGCACCGATAAAAACTTTCCCTTTTTGAGTATCAAAATTCACCTTGTATCTCTTAATACCAAGACGTTTTTTAATTCCGTCTTGCTCAAAGAAGGCTTCCTGATCATCTGAGTCAGTTACATAAAGGGCCTTAACGATCCCGTCTTTATCAAAATCAGCTCCCCAAACATTAACAATATGATTAACAACAACTGAACCATAGGTATGAGAGATAGCAAGTGCCTTATTTGATATTATTTCGTTTCTTAATCTTTCGCTTAGATTCTTTGCACTATGTGCATTTCTAAATGACCATCTATTTGATAAAATATTACTTTCAAACACATCTTTAAAAAATCCTTTTCAGTTAGCTTTAAGACTCCAATTATTTGGATTATTTAACTGTTGCGATTTCGGTCCGATGCGAAAGTACGGATAACCATTTATTAATTCATCAAATAATTTAAATGGTGTAACAAAGCCCTTCCCAGTTCTTTTATCAACATCACCACCATAATCTTTTTTAATTCATTCAAAAAGTACGCTATTTTCTCTTGTAGTTCGAATTCCATCATTTCCCATATGATTAACAAAGGTATTCAAGTTGCGAAAATCAATTGTAATATCCTGCAATGAGTTTTTAAATGAAATTACTCCCTTTCTAGGATCTAGTAAATATTTATCTAAATATTGCCTATTTTGTTTAATTCAATAATGTAAAGCATTAACTACTACAATAGCACCACATAAAAAGTTATCGCCACGAGTAAATTCCTTATTGATATCAAATCATCCTTCTTCATTATCATTATGAGCATACCATCAGCTATCAACACCATCTTTTTGATTAACATAGTGAATAAATTTTGCAAAGTTAGGACTTACATCCTTTAAAAACAGAGTTTCCACAACCTCCTCGTTGTGTAAAAATTTGCCCAGTTCTGTTCCTTTGATTTGCTGTGTCCTATCATTACCCAATGTTTTTTGCGGTTTATGAGGCGGGGTTGGCTTTAGATCAGGTGGGACAGGAGTAGGTTTTGGTACTGGTTCTGGTTCAGGTTGAGGTTTTGGTTTTATGTCATCTATTTTTTGACATGACAAAACAATTGCTGGTATAGAAATTACTGATATAATCTCAAAAGTAAATAATGTTGATTTTTTATGCTTCAATTTGGAAAAACCTCCTTGAAAATGATGATTTTCTTATGAACTATATTTTTACCATTAGTGCTATTTACTGAATTAAAGATAATTGTTCTTCTTGTTGAAAAATATTGGCAAGTAAATCTTTTATTTGTTCTCTTAAAGTAGTAAGTTTAGTTTTTCTATTATTTAATTCTAAACTTAGCTCCATATCTTCGCTATTTTGACTGTTTTTTTTCATTATTTGTTCTAATTGGTCATCAATATTCATTATAACAGAATTAGCAAGCGATAAATCCTTAAAAAGCGCTATTCTTTTATCTATTTGTTTCTTATATTCTTCAAATGTCTTAACTAAATTATCAATATCAAAGGAATTATTTTGCTCCTCTTTCTTTAATTCCATAAGTTGCATGATTTGTGTATCTATATTTTCTTTTTCATCTTCAAGTTCCATTATTTCCTGACGAGATTCAGAAAAATTTGGATCATAAGTTAAAAGTTTAATAACTTCTGATTTTCTTTTTTCATCATTCTTTTTTATTTCCTCAAATTCTTTTATCAACTCTTGAAAAACAGATTCATTTTCCTTATCGAATTCTTTTTCTTCATTAAGATTTTTAATTTGTTCATTCGCTTCACTAATTTCGTTATTTAATTCATCTAATTCCTGATTAATAACATTTTTTAGTTCTTGGCTCTTTTGATCAATTATTTTTTCATTTTCATTAATTTCCTTTTCTAATTTTTCTACTTCAGGATTAGGCTTAATCATGTCTTTCGCATCATCCTTATTTGCATTATTGGATTCATTATTGCCTTCATTATCATTGCCTTGTGAATTATCTTGATTAGATCCAGAATCATCTGATTCTTCGCTATCACTAGCATCGGGATTATTAGGATCAAAATCCTTATCGCTAGGATCATCACCATCATTTTCATCCGTTTTAGATTCATCTTCATGTATATCTGGTTCTTTTATTTCAGGGCTTGTTTCGGGGCTATTTTCACTTGAATTATTACCCTTGATATTCGGCATTATTCCCTCAGGAGTTTCAGGTTTTGGGCTATCGGTATTTTTTTCTAAACCTTTCGTATCGCTAATTTGCTTGTCTTTTTTATCAGTCATTTTTTCTAGCTTATTAGTTATGCCTTTACTACATGACATTACAACTATTGTTGTGAAAAATGGGACAGACAAACTAGCTAGTGACAACAAGATTCTACTAGATCTTTTCATATTTTCCCCTTTTTAATTAATGTGCTTTTCAATATAATATATACCATAGTTTTTTTATTTTTTTTGCAAAGTGTATCTACTTTATTAAAATTGTTATTTATTTAAAAATATTAAAATTTAATTTTCTATTCATTTATTTCTAAAATGTAAAACTCTATTTTTATTAGATCTTAGTAATATTAAAAAAATATAAATAATAAAATAAGATGATTATCAAATCATCTTATTAAATTTAGTAACCATTATAAGTATTTTTCAAGTTGTAATTGTTCTTGAGAAATTTTATCAATTAATTCTTTAATTTCCTTTCTTAATTTATACAAAAGGTCCTTCTTTTTATTCAATTTTTCTAGTTTTTCTTTAGCTAAAGGATCAGATTTTTTCATCAATTCTGCTATTTGGTTATCAATATCCTCAATTATCAAATTAGACACCGACAGATTCTTATACAAATCTATTCTCTTATTTATTTCGCTCTTATTTTCTTCGAAAATTTTAATTAATTCTTCCGCATTTTTTTTATCAATTATTTCTTCTTGCAAATCCATTTTAATTTGTTCAATTTGAGCAATCACATCAGTTCTTTCTTGCTCTAATTCTGCTATTTGTTTAGGAAACTCAGATTTATCCACCTTGTAGTTTAATAATTCTTCAACTTTTTGCTTTCTTTGTTGACTCTCTGTTTTTAAATCTTCATATTCTTTTTTTAGTTCTTCGTATTCCTGAGCATTATCAGGATCGTCAACCTTACTTTGAGTTAGATTCTCAATTTGTTCTTCTGCATCTTCAATAGCTAGTTTTAAATCATTCAATTCTGATTTAGAAATAGTTTCAAGTTCAACGATTTTTTTATCGATTTCATCTTCGTTAACCTTAATTTCATTTTGTATTTTTTGTGCTTCTGGACTAATTTTTGGTGTTATATCATCTTTTTTAGTATCAGGTGTTTTGATTAAACCCCTTTCTTTAAGAGAATTAAAAAGTTTAATTAAATCCTCTTCTTTGATTTGTGTTTCAATCTCTTGTAAACTTTTTTGTAATGATTCTAATTTAAACATTTCTTCTATTTCTTCATCTGTTAAGTTGCTTAGCAACTCATCTTCTTTAGGGTCTGGTTTGACTTCTGGAAGAGATGGTGATACAAGGGTGTCTTTAGTGTCCTCATCTTCTGTTCTGCCTTCTGGAAGGGTTTTTCCTAAATGTTTAATTTCTGGTTTCTTTTCTTGTTCTTTGCCTTCTTCTTTCTTTTTAGGATCTTGTGGTTTCTTTTCTTGTTCTTTGCCTTCTTCTTTCTTTTTAGGATCCTCTGGTTTC
>NZ_JBSQBB010000014.1:0-19116 GCF_053851635.1 Mycoplasma sp. 2575 | reverse complement strand
AGGATTTGCACATGATAGAGCTATAACTGGTGTTGCTAAAGCAGGTAAAAATCCTATAAAAAGTAATTTGCTTTTTTTCATTTTTCTCCTTTAAATACTATTTTGATGTAAGTATTTTACATTTTTTTTTTTTTTTTTGATAATTCTCATCAAATCAATTAATGATCAATGGTGTTTGTAAATAACACATAGGGTATGAATGAGTAAATATGGAAGCTAGCAGAATTAAATAAAAATTGGTATTACAGAACAATAAAATAAATTAAAAACATAAATAGTTTTTTTTAAATACAAAAAGTAAAAAAAACCATTCAGCGCGTAAATGATGATTTTGTTAGCAAGAAATTGATACATGCTAAGAAATAAGAATAGGCAGAAATTCTATCTACTAATTAGAATGCAAATGGTTTTAGCCCTGATGTTACTAATTTAATTAATATTTATCTCAATGAAATTCTTTTAAGATAAAAATTAGAAGAAATAAGCGAGGCGCATTGCTATAATGGCGAAGTATAAATTAAATTCTAAAGGTGTTTTCATTGGACTAAGCAATACAAAAGAGGTTGGTTTTGATTATATTCAAAAAAATTATAAGGGCGCATAGATCAAATGATTTTAAATCTATTATGATTGAAGAAGAACATTCGGCTTTTAAGCGTTTAGAAAATATCTTTAGATAAAAAAGGGGGTAAATTTGATAAATATATTTTAATCTTTATTAGTCAAAACCACGAAATATAATAATGCAACTTTGTTGTTAAGTAACTAAAAACTAGCTATAAATAAATTTGTCGCATTTCAAAGAACAGATGTTACTTTATTTATTGATAATAAAGAATTTAGAGGTTCAATACTAATGTTATTAGATGAGATACTTCATTTTTCTAGTTTTCCTAATAAAAAAATATCTCCTCCTCTGTAAGATTTGATTGAGACAAATTTTTAGATATATTAAAAAGGTAAGATAAACAATTGTTAATTGCTATTGTCATAGAGATAGATATTGTACATTAAGCGAAGATATGAAAACTAAATTTTATAACAATAGATCTTAAATTTTCTCTTTCAAATAGTTTGTCCGAAGGTTTACATTAGAAAATATTAAAATATGTATGCTCACAAAAAGAGAAATGAGATAATTATCAATACTTTAGATAAAATTGAGTTTAACAAAAACTATGCGCCAAGTTTTAGGCGCATAGTTATAGAATATGTTGTTTTTAAGAAGCGACTCAAATACTATATTTCTAAAAATGTTGTAATTATTGTTTTTTTAGCAAAAAACTATGAAGAAAATTTGAAATTAGGTGTTTAAAATAGGATAGAAAAAATTTAGATTTAGTCAAAGATAATAGACAAATTACAAAAAGCGATCTTAAAGATATTTTAAAATAAACTAGGCTCTGTGTTATCTAATAATAAAGCAATTTCCTCTTTATAAGGCGCTAAGTCGCCAATGTATGGTGTTTCTAAAATAATGGGTATATTATCAAAATCGGGATCATAAACAAATTTTTTTAAAGTTTCTAAACCAATATACCCCTTTCCAATATTATCATGGCGGTCCTTCTTAGAACCTAGCGGATTTTTTGAATCATTTAAGTGAATAATTTTTATATACTTTAGAAAATCGTTGTCTTTTAAATATTTTTTAAAATTATCATAATCCCTAATATCATATCCAGAATCCCATATATGACATGTGTCAAGGCATATGGCAACTCTATCAGATTTAATTTTCTCAATTATTTCTTTTAATATTTCAAAATTATTACAATAATTACTTCCATTGCCAGCCATAGTTTCTAAGGCGATTGTTACATCATTAGTTTTTGCTAAAACTGTTTTTAATGAATAAATTAAGCTACTTTTAGCTTCTTCTTTGCTAAAAGTAGTATGTGCACCAGGATGCAAAACAATTATTTTAGCCCCTATAAAATTCATTCTTTTAATTTCAGAGATTAAAAAATCAATCGCAAACTTATTTTTTAGCGGGTTTGAAGGATTAATGATATAGGGTGCATGAACAATAATATCATCGGATTTAATTTTATCTGCATAAAATTTATTGTACTCATCATACTTGTAGTATTTTTCTTCAACGCGATAAGGGGATTGATTTGGCCCGAGATAAATCATCATGCAGTTAGCATTATTATGATGTGATTCACGTGCAGCGCCTAATAGATAGTCCGGTTTTGAAAACGAGACATGACTGCCCAACTTAATCATTTTTCACCTCGATTTAATCTAAATTATAACTTTCATTAGCATAGAACTCTTTTAATTGCTTACGTTTTTGCGGATGTCTTAATTTACGCAAAACCTTCGTTTCAATTTGACGAACTTTTTCTTTACTTACCCCTAGTTCTTTAGCAAGTTCATCTAAGGAATGAGGACGATATGATTCTCCGTTTGGGTCAGAAATTCCATATCTTTTTCTTATTAATAATCGATCAGATTCATCTGTTAACGAATTAATCATTTCATTCAAAATGACACTCAATTCTTCTTGACTTGTAAAATTAGTTGGACTAATTACGCTTTCATCCTTAACAAAGTCTGAAAAGCTTGAATTTTCTTCCTTTCCAATATTTTTATCAAGCGAAATAGGGTCAATGTTTATTTTTCTTATATATCTTACCTTATCAGCAGTGAATTCGGGTTCACCAAACTTCTTGGCAATTTCTTCATCTGTAGGAGGATAACCTTGTTCTTGTTGTAATTCTCTCTCAATCTTCAAGACTTTATTGATTGTTTCAACCATATGTACAGGGACCCTTACAGTTCTCGCTTGGTCAGCAACGGCTCTAGTAATTGCTTGTCTAATTCATCAAGTGGCATATGTAGAAAATTTATATCCCTTAGTATGTAAATATTTATCAGCTGCTTTCATGATTCCAGAATTACCCTCTGAAATTAAATCAATAAAGCTCAAACCTCTATTCTTATATTTTTTAGCATTATTGATAACTAGTCTTAAATTTCTTTTAATTAACAAATCGCGTGCTTTTTTATATGCTCATTTGTCACCATTCTCTCTAGCCTTAGCCATTTTTTCAGCTGTTTCTAATTCTTCCTTTGGTGTTAAAAGCTTACCATACTTGCCTATTCATCTCATATATCACTTAACAATATCATTTGTTTCAGTTAATCTGTTTGACAAATTACTATTCTCAGAATTTTTTCTAGCTGAACCAATTTTTATTTCTTCACTATCATAGTTTTTTAATAGTTTTGATGCATCAAATTCATCATTAGATCTTCTGCTTTTTCAATTAACTTCACTATAATCATCATATTCGTTAAGATCATAGTCATATTCTTCATCTTCTTCATCATACGTTTCACTAATTTTGCTTGAAATATATTCATCATCTTCACTAAAGGTTTGATCTTCTTCTACAGCAGAATTGATGCTATCATTTGGTACCAAGGTGCTATCATCATATTCAAAGTCATAGTCAATATCTTCGTTTTCAGCATCCTCGTCATCAATATCTTTTAACATACTTTCGTTAAATTCTGCATCTTGAACAAAATTTTCAACATCATCGTTATCGCCTTCATCAACACTATTAGAAATAAGATTTTTTTCAAACAATTTAAGCAATAATAAATCTGCTTCTTCATCATCAACATAAAGTTTTTTCTTATAAAGAATATCAAAAACTTCCTCTTGAGATAGGGTTTTAAATTTTTTATCTTTATTTTTCCTTTTAACTACCTCATTTTCAATTACTGAAATAACATAATCTATTGATTTTTCTAAATTATTACTTGTCATCCTGTGCTCCTTTGGTATACATTAAAATCTGCTTTTTTGGTTTCTTTCGATTCTCAACAAACTCATCTACACGATCATATAGATTTTTGATATCTTTTTTCAAATCATCACTTGTGAGAGTTAAATTTTTTATCTGAATTGCCTGTTCTAGATATGATTTATATTCATTTATTAAATCAATGTTATTTGATATTTTTGCTTTATTAAGGTCGGATTCAATTACCGAAACAAGATTGGATTGACTTAGTTCTAAACCTTCCTTGTTCTTTTTGATAATATAACTAATTAATTTTCTTAATATCTTTTGTGAATCATCATCTAAATTAAGATCATGAAATCCATCATTTTTTCATTGTTTGGCAATAAAAGGTTGATTTAATACTAGCAACAAAATTTCCTTTAATAGCATATAATGCCTACTTATTTCTTGTTTTAATATTGTTCTAGCTTTAATGAATTTTTTATTTTTTTTATTAATACTTGGCGAATTTGCTTGCTTCGAAACTTCTGGTTGAAGACTTGCAATATCATTTTTGATAAAAAAGTTATTATCATAATTTTCATTTGTATAAATACTTGGGTGATTTGTGCTATGTTTTTTTTCATTAATTTTATTTTTAAATAATGGATCTGATAAGAAAAGAGGATTAGAATTTTTATAGTAGTTTTCAAATAAATCGGCAGTTAAAATGTTTTCATTAATAAATCTTTCTTTGAGCATTAAAACTAATGAATTATCAATATAATAAACATATTCAAATATCTGCTTAAATATTTCGTTTCTCTCAAATGATTGTTTATTGTTTAAAATATTTTGCTTGGCCAGTATTAATAAATATTCGACAATATCAACCTTGTTTTCACACATTTTTTTTAAAGTTAAACCATTATCTAGATTATAAAGTTCATCTGCATCTTTATTTAATGTATTTATAACAAATTTAGCATTTAAATTGTATTTTTTCGAATAGTACAATATCATCCTTAAATTCTTTAGTGTTGCATTTTGCCCCGCACTGTCATTATCAAAAAATAATGTAATAGTTTTATTATTTAATAGTTTTAGATGGGCTGGTGATAATGAAGTACCCATAATTGCTACGGCATTTTTGAATCCAGCTTTAAACATGGCTATGCAATCAAATTGCCCCTCTACTAAGTAAACTTCTCTTTTATTATTTATTTCATCTTTTGCATGAAAATAATTAAAAATTACTTCATTTTTTCGAAAAACAATAGTCTCAGAACTATTTAAATATTTAGGGTTTTGTAATCCAGTGATGTCTCTACCTGAAAAAGCAATAATATTGCCTAATTCATCGCATATTGGAAACATTAGACGATCATTAAAAAAATTTTTATTTTCAATAGAAGATAATAATGATGAATTGGATATTTCAAACGAATCAAATTTATGTTCGATAAGAGTTTCATAAATTGACTTGTTTTTTGATGAAAAACCAATTTGAAATTCTTTAATTAAATTATCATTTAGGTTTCTTTTGTGTAGATACTTTATTAATTCGGCGCTTTTTTCAAAAGTAATTTGATATCTAAAAAAATTAAGTGCTACCTTATTGACTTCAAGAATTTTAGAATGTTCAGTTGTGATAGCGGAATTATTCATAAAATTGCCGAATTTGGAAATATCTAGGTTTTGTTTATTGACTAAAAATTTTAGTGCCTCAAAGGATGTTAAATTTTCCTTGTATTGAATAAATTTAATTACATCTCCGCCTTTTCCGCATCCAAAACATTTAAATATTCCTTGCTCTGGGCTAACAACAAAAGATGGCGTTTTTTCGCCATGAAAAGGACAACAAGCCTTATAATTCTTCCCTTGCTTCATTAAAGTCAGATATTGCCCAATAATATTAACAATATCACTTTTAGAAATTACATATTCTCAAACACTTTCCTGCAAAATTAATTCCTTTTATTATCTGTTTTCTAATAAATAACTTGTAATTTCACTAATTGGTATTACATCTTGCTTCATTGTGTCTCTATTCCTAATAGTTACAGTATTATTTTTGGTTGTATCAAAATCAACAGTTATACAAAATGGTGTTCCAATTGCGTCTTGTCGACGGTATCTTCTACCAATAGAACCAGCTTCATCATACGCTATTCTAATATTAGTATTTTCCAATAAATTGTTATAAATTTCCTTGGCTTCCAATGACTGCTTTTTCATTAAAGGTAATATAGCAACTTGATAGGGTGAAATTTTTTTACTTAATTTTAAAATCACTCTTTCTTCTTTATCATCAATTTTTTCGACTGTATAAGCATCGATAATCAATGCAAAAAGCAATCTGTCCAATCCAATTGAAGGTTCAATAACATACGGAATTATTTTGGTCCCATCGTCTTTTAAGTATTCAAGAGATTCACCAGAAAATTTCATATGTTGACTTAAATCATAATTGCCGCGATTAGCAATTCCTAATAACTCGCCTCATCCAAAAGGAAATAAGTATTCAATATCGCTTGTTCCTTTTGAATAGTGACTTAATTCTTCTGCTTCATGTGGTCTTATACGTATATTTTCTTCCTTAAGACCTAATAATAAAACGAATTTTTTACATTTTTCAATTCAATACTGATAAAAATTATTGCTATCTTTTTCTTCGCAAAAAAATTCTAATTCCATTTGCTCAAATTCTCTTGTTCTAAAAATAAAGTCACGGGGGGTTATTTCATTGCGAAAACTTTTACCTATTTGGCCAATTCCAAAAGGCAATTTAGCTCTTGATGTTCTAGTCAAGTTCTTAAAATTCACAAATATACCTTGTGCGGTTTCAGGTCTTAAAAAGGTTTCAGAAGAACTGTTATCAATTGCTCCCATTTGCGTCTTAAACATCAAATTAAATGGTCTAATTTCTCCTCATTCTGCACTTACGCCATCATATTTTTTAACATTTTTTTTAATGATTTTTTCTAATTCGTCAAATGTACATTTTTCGACATTAATTTCAGGAAATAGATCTTTAATAATATGGTCAGCACGGTATCTTTTATTATTAACTTTATTTTCAATTAGAAAATCAGAAAAATTATCAATATGACCACTAGCTTTTCAAACATTCTTATTCATAATAATTTTAGAATCAATTTGATAATTTTTTTCTTTTCTTATAAATTCATTAATTCATATATTTTTGATTTGAGTCATCATAGTAGTTGCTAACGGACCATAATCTCATGTATTCACAACACCACCGTATATTTCTGAATTTTGATAAACAAAACCCATATTTTTTAAATGAGCGATAACATCATGAATATTTTTTTTAGTATTATTTGGCATTGTAACCTCATTACATTTTTTATATATTTATATAAAATTAATATAAAAATTGTATCATAAAACATAATAAATTAAGTTAAGTTGGCATTTAAATTTTGGACACAGCTATTTTTTGGATTTGCTTATTTCTTCTTTTATTCATTCTAATATTTCGCTATTGATATAACTTATATTTTTATAAATGACAATATTATTAACTTTTCTTTTAATATAGACTGTTTTTTTAAAAAAATATTTCCTAAAATGCTTATAAAACTTGTTATACCAAATTTATAAAATGCTTTGATTCCTAAATAAATAAAATTTGTATAAAAGCAAAAACATATAGACAATGTTCCTTATGAAAAAATATGTAAATATTGCAAAATTATTATTAATTTAATTTCTAGCATCGTAGCATAATAATCAAAAAATCAAAAAAGACCCCGCAAGCAATAAAAAGCAATAAAAGATATAAAGGGATTTTTTGCTTAGCCACCGTGTGCAAATTGGCATATTTTTTATCCATAAATGTAAAGCATTCGGCTTTTTATTTTAAGTTTTTTATCAAAAGTAATAATAATAAAATGAGCACAACATAATGGGCAAGTAAGAACAAAAAAATATTCCTATTTTTTAAGTAATCCTAATCCATAATGTTGATTGCTCTTTATAATTTTTTTCTTAATTTATTAGTTTGGTAAAAATGATGGAAAAATGTCGTTGTTATTATCAATATGTGTTTGATTGAAAACAATTCTTTCAGTTCCATCTTTTTTTCAAAAAACAAATGTGTAATACTTTCCTGTACCTAACTTGTTTTCTGGCTTATCAAATTTAAATCTTAAAGGATATTCAACACCAGCTCCTTCATCGGCTTGCGTCGATGCAATTTTTATATTCAAAGGATCCACTAATGTATTATCATTTCTTCCTTTAACTTCTGTGGCAAAGGCTAATCATTCGCCTTTAACACCTTCCACTGGCCGGTGGTGTAATCTGAATGAAAATACACCATCCTTATCTAGAAAATTTTCACTTGTTGCCGCCGCAAATAATAATGTTCTGGTTTTTACTTGACCATTAAATTTTTTAACACCAAAATTAGTAAAATCTAATGTTTGATTTGTTTTTTTATTTTCGTTAATTTTGGGGCCAGCGTCTGGAACTGTATGTTCGCTGTTATTTGTTGGTGCACATGCAACTAATGTTGCAGTGGGTAATATCGGCAACAAAAATAGTGATGCTTTTAGGAATTTATTTTTAATCATATATTCTCCTTTATTGTTTTTTATTTGCTATTAGTTTAATATAAAAAAGTTAGATTTTTTCATTTTTTTTACAAAAATAACAATAAAAATATAAATACAGTTATTTAATTTATGTTAAATATTCCGAATTTCCGTTATATTTTTTTATTTTTAATGTTGCATTTATAATTTGGATCATTATAAAAGGCCACAATTTGATTAATTATTTAATTACATGTTTTTTTAGAAAATAAGTGCTTATATTACTATTGTTTATTAAGTGTTTATTAAAAAAATAAAACTTATTATCTTTCTATCTCTAAAACTTTTATTTATGATTTAAGGATTAAGCATTAGATATTTATAAAAAATTTTATAATTTAATAATTATGTATAAATTTTTTAGCAGTTCTAAAAGTGAAAATTATTTCTCTTTAGATGAAGATACACAAAAACATTTAAAAGTAATCCGGATTAAAAATCAAGATTTTTTAATAAACTTTAATAATGAGTTTTACTTATGTTATTTTGAGTTTCCTAATAAGGCCATAATTAAGAAAAAGTTAAATATAGATAATGAATTAGAAGATGATCTAATAGTAGCAATCCCACTTATAAAACAAAATAATTTTGAAATTGCTTTACAAAAAAGCGTTGAATTAGGAGTAACAAAAATTATTCCTTTTATTTCAGAATACACAGATAAAACTAATATGCAAATAGAAAGCAAAATAAAGAGATTTAAAAAAATAATCCTTGAAGCATCACAACAATCTTTTCGAAATACAATGCCAATATTTGAAAGAGTTATGACCTATGATGAGATTATTAAACTAAATGTTAAAAACAAAATTTTAGCTTATGAAAATGAAAAAGATAAAAGGATAACCAAACGAAAAGGAGATACTCTTCTAATTGTCGGGCCAGAAGGTGGATTTTCATTAAATGAAATAGAATTGGCAAAAAAAGAAAATGTCGAAATCGTTTCATTAACCAAGACAATTTTGCGAGCAGAAACAGCATTAATATATATGATTGCAAAAATGAACTAATGAATTTTTTTTTGCTATAATAGTTTAGTGAAATTTATTTATATTAAGTTATGTATATAAATAATGATCATCAATTTTTAAATATATTTAAAACATGAAAGAGAAAGTATGCGTCAAACAACAATTATTAGAAAAGAAATAGTTGATAAAAAATGATACATCATCGATGCAGCCAACGTACCTTTAGGTAGACTTTCAACTCTTGTTGCTTCAATCCTTCGTGGAAAAAATAAACCAACATTTACTCCAAATGTTGACATGGGCGACAATGTAGTTGTTATTAATGCAAAAGATGTTCTTTTAACAGCTAAAAAAGATGAAAAGAAAATTTACTATCACCACACTGGATATCCTGGTGGTTTAAAACAAATTACTGCTGCAGATTTAAGAGCTAAAAAACCAATTGCTCTAGTTGAAAAAGCAGTTAGAGGTATGTTGCCTCATACAAAATTAGGCCGCAAACAATTTAAAAATCTTTATGTTTATGCAAATGCAGAACATAAGCAAGTATCACAACAACCAACACAAATAGAGGTTAAATAATGGCAGACAAAATTAGATACTATGGCCTAGGACGTCGTAAATCTTCCATTGCTAGAGTTTACTTAATTCCTGGAAAAGGCAATTTTGTAATTAATGGAAAAGAAGCGAAACAATATTTAAATTCAGAAATTTTATTAATGGATGCCTTAAGTCCATTTGGTGTTACCGAAACAACAAATCAATTTGATGTTTTTGCCAATGTAAATGGTGGTGGTTTAACCGGTCAAGCAGGAGCCATTAGATTAGGTATTGCAAGAGCATTATTAGAAGCATCAAATAATGAATATCGTAACAAATTAAAAGATGCTGGATTCTTAACAAGAGACGCTCGTGTTAAGGAACGTAAGAAATTTGGATTGAGAAAAGCAAGAAGAGCAAGACAATTTTCAAAACGTTAATTTTTTTGTGATATACTTATATGGGTTTATCCCATGTTTTTATGCGAGCATAGCTCAGTTGGTTAGAGCACACGACTGATAATCGTGAGGTCGATGGTTCAAGTCCATTTGTTCGCACCATTTCAAGAAATTGACCATAACACGCTAGTCGTGTTTTTATTTTTTTATGATATAATAAAAGCGAATGCCCTATATTGAGGTATTCGTTATTTATTCCTTGGTAGTAATTAAGATTATTGCTAGGTTATGAAAGGAAAAAGATGGTTTCTAAAATTAGAAAAAGCGAATTGGTAAAGCAATTTGGAAGAAATGAAAAAGACACAGGTTACTTGCCTGTACAAATAGCAATATTAACTGAAGATATTGAATCATTAAAAAAACACTTTGCTATTAATAAAAAAGATTTGCACTCAATGCGTGGATTTATGAGAAAAGTTAATCACCGTAAAGCATTGCTAAATCACTTAAAAAACGAAGATTATACATTATACCAATCAACCATTAAATCACTAAATATTAGAAAATAAATTTTTCTATGTTACTTTTTAAGTAAAAAAATAGTGCTAAAACACCACAGATCTATGTATTTGTGGTGTTTTTTTAAAAATATTAATATGAGCATATTTAATATTAGGTTCATCAAACTCATATTAAGTTAGAAAATTCCTAATTTACAAATTCTAAAATAATTTAAATTATGCATAAAATCATATAAAATCTTTATATACTTACTCAATATAAAATTATAAAATATAAGGAGGGTTTATGAATCCCCAAGAAAAAGAAAAACGTTTAGCACAACTAAGTGAACTTGAGTATAATGTAACACAAAAAGCATTTACTGAGAGACCTTATATGAATAAATATAATAACCATTATGAAAAAGGCATCTATGTTGATATTGTTGATGGTACAGCATTATTTATATCAGATGATAAATTTAATTCTGGTTGCGGTTGACCAGCATTTTCTAAGCCGATAGATAATAGTCTATTGGTTGAATTGACAGATACTTCGCATGGAATGATTAGAACAGAAGTAAAATCAAAAAACGCCGATTCACATCTAGGTCATGTCTTCAGTGATGGCCCAAGAGATAAAGGTGGATTAAGATATTGTATTAATTCCGCATCTCTTAGTTTTATCCCTTATGAAGAACTTGATGAAAAAGGATATGGTCAATATAAAAAATTATTTAAATAGTTTTTTAATATCGTAGTTTATATTTATAGATTTATAAAAAGTTTGTTTATTTCTAAACCAAACTTTTTTTATTTACCAACATATCATAAAGATTGGATTAAATATTTGTTTAGTGAGTTTTATATTTGCTAATTTTTGCTATATATAGTAAAATTTTTACTATGATTAATATTATTCTATATCAACCTGAAATAAATGCTAATACAGCAAACATAATCCGTACATGTTTCGCTGCTAAAGCCAAGCTTCATATTATAAAACCAATAGCTTTTGACTTACACCCTCATTGATTAAAAAGAAAAGCAGCCGGGCACTTTCTTAGTGAAATTCAACATGAGGTTCATCAATCATATGATGATTTTATTAAAAAATATCCTAGCAAAAATATTTTTTACATAACACGTTATGGTTTAAAAAATTATATCGATATTAAATATGATGAACTGGCACAGAAAGAAGGCGAAATATGAGTTATGTTTGGCACAGAGAGTACAGGGATACCAAAGACAATTATGCAAACTAACATCGATAATTGTTTAAGAATTCCTATGAATCCTAATTGTCGCAGTTTAAATTTAGCTAATTCAGTAGCTATTGTTTTATATGAAATTTTACGACAAACAAACTTTAATGATCTATCAATTTATGAAGTCCAAAAAGGCAAGGATTTTATATTAAAAAAAGAATAGAAAGGAAATAATATGATCCATTGATTTCCTGGCCATATGGCCAAACAATTTAGACTATTGCAAGAAAAACAAAAATTATTTGATTTATTTATTATTGTAATGGATGCTAGATTACCTCGAAGTTCTTTTAATGATGAAATTTTCAAAATAATTAATAACAAACCAGTTTTATTTGTTTTTAATAAGGCGGATAAAACTAATCTTGAAAAACTCAAACCTTTTCTTGAAGATTATAAAAAACGTGGTCAAGTAGTTGTTACCAACCTAAAAGCACAAAATACATATGCAAAAATTAATATTGCTCTAAATAAAGAGTTCCTAAAATTTAAGGCCAAAAATGATCAAAAGCAAAAACTTACTCCAAGCCTTAAATGTGTTGTTTTAGGTGTGCCAAATGTCGGTAAATCAACATTTATTAATATGATGTCAAAATCGAGAGCAACTAAGGTCGGGTCGATACCTGGTATTACGAGATCGGAACAATGAATTAATTGCAAAAATTATCTTTTGTTAGATACTCCTGGTTTATTGATGCCTAAAATCGAAAATAATGAAATTGGAGCAAAATTAGCCATTGTTGGATCAATTAGACAAGAGGCCATTGATCAAAACGAATTAATTGTTTCTCTTTATCAATTAATGTCTAAATATTATCCTGAGAAACTAAAAGAAATTAATTTAAATCCTACTTTTGATTTAGAGGATATTTTTGCAAATATTTCTAAATATGCAATGCAAAACAATTTATTACTGAAAAACGGTGTTTATGACATTAAAAAAGGCATCAATATGTTAATTAATCATTTCAAAAATTTAAATAATGTTATTTTTGATGCATATGAAGGCGGAAAATAGAATGGATGAAAATACAAAAAAACCCATTATCATAAAATATGTTGCCCTAGGCGACGCATTTTCAGCAGGTTATAATTCAAAGATTGGTTTTCCGACTAATGGTTATATGGATAAAAATGGTGAAATCAAAGGTTTATGTTTCCCATCGATGTTAGCAAATTTTCTAAATGATACGTCTAGCTTACAAGTTGAAAGTTTTTACAATTTTGCTATATGCAATGCCTCATGTGAATTTTTGGAAGCATTTTATAGCAACAATAAAAAGGTCCTTAAAAAAATGGGGAGCAAATTAGACTTAATCCAGTCAATAGATTGATCCTCAAATAATCCATTTAATAACTTTTTTTCACCATTTTTGAAGGATTGAAATATTAGAAATAATGATTTTCAATATATCAATGAGAAAATTGCGGAAGCCAATTTAATTACTTTAACTATTGGCTTTAATGATTTTTTTTCCAATTTACCATTTCAAAAAATACTTCTTTTGACTAAATTAAATGGTGAAGCTAGAGATAGACAAATTTCCGTAATCAAAAAAGATATTGAAAATTTAAGCATTGTTATCGAAAATAAAATAATAAGTCTAATTTCCACCATCAGAAAAATTAATAACAAAGCAAAAATAATAATTACTAGCTACTCACCATTATTATTGAATTTAAGAAATACTATTTCATCTTTTTTAAACACTCAATTAAGCGACCAATTTGAAATTTTTGATTACCTACAAATTAATCTAAATAAAACAATTGCGGAATCTGCTAAAAAATGCCGAATTGATTTTATTAATATAAACGACACAAAATATTGGGAAGAAAATAAAAAATATTTATTTGAAAATATTTTTTCAATTTATCCAACTGAACGTGGATATAAAAAAATAGCAATGGATATTTATGTTAAGCTTTTTCTAAATTTCAAAATGCTTAAAAATGATCTTAATAATCATAGTTTTACTAATGAATATATTTCCGACACCAAATATTGAGAAGACAACATCTATTCATATAATCCAATATCACAATGTAGTGAAAATTTAAGTTTATTTAAAATGATTTATGGAAAAAATAAAAATGAAATTCTCTTCAGACAAAATAAATCACAAAGATATTTTAACAATCTTTTACATAATAGAAATCGTATAACTGATTTTTGTTCAATATTCATAAGATATAGCAAGTTGCCAATAAGCGAAATGATCAAAAAAATTATTAGTCAGAAATTTATTTATGCTCCAGAACAATATGAGAGCATTGCTAAAATTCTTAATTTTTTAACAAATGAACGAAGATCAAAAGAAGCTATTCTAATACTCTTAAAGGATCATAAGGTTGATGACATAGTTTACATTATTGAATGTATTTTGCAAAAAAAGGCATTATCAAAAAAAATTATTAACTACAAACTAATAAAACAAGAATTAAACAACTTTTTCAAAAATGAACAAAATATGGTTTATGATGTTTTAAAATATCTTTTTAATTCCGGTTTAATAAATGATTCAAAAAAAGAATTCAAAGATATAATCCATTCCTTAATAAAAGATTCCTTAAATACTAGCTTTTTAACATATTTATTTAACATCAAAAATAATCAAAAATTTAATAAGGTAAAAGAATATTTATCTAGCCTAAATTCGTTTTCAGAATTTACTGATTTTTTCGTTGAATCTCTTATTAATTATTCTGATGTTTATGTTAAATTAAGAAATTTTGATGAATTATGAAAACATTTTATTATAAAAAATAAATATAATTTATTGTTTATATTCGACAAAATGTTAGTAGAAATTACAAATGAAGAGAATATAGACCATACTGCTAACTTTTTTATTGATGCAATTAAAAGCTCACTTCGCGTAGAGCTTGATGCAAAAGATTATAAAGTGTTAAAAAATGCAATTAACAATATTTTAAATATATGTAAAAATAGCCCTAAATATTTAAACAATGTGTTCTTGAAATTTCTTGATAATATTAGAAATCTTTCCTTATATAAACTTATTCTACACTCAAAAACTAATAGCAAAAAAACTTTTAAACTGTCTAATTTATTTTCTTTAAACATCTTCTTAGTAAGCTCAATTAAACTATTAAGAAATCTATTTATAATAAAGAAAATTGTTAATAAAAATAAAATATAAGATAAGGGGTATGAGAAAACATAGATAATTTTAAGTAAATCTTTAAAGTCTTCCTCAGGGTCATGACCAATTGTCGAAGCTTTTATTTCATCAAAAACTGTAGTTAATATTTCATTAAGATTTTCATCATCTTTGCTGCTTCTTAAGATATTTATAAAAAGATGAAAAAGGTTTCTTTATCAAACCTTTTTCATCAATTATCATTAAAATATTTGGTAATGTTCTCAGATGTGTATCTATAAAACAATGTAACTAAAATGTATTGCTTAAAGTCACAAACATCAACGCTTCCTCTTAAATCTTCAGCAACTCTTCAAATTGCACTATAAAGTTTTTTTCTTATTGTCTTTTGTTATTTTTTTATTTAATTGCTCCATTCATCAATTAATTTAGTAACATATCAACTGTTTCTTTTTAAAAAAAATCTTAACTAAATAAGAACTCACAGTAGCCAAATTAACACCTGCTTCAAAGCACTTCTTAATATTAAAATCTTTTAAACGAGGTAATATTTTGCCATCATTTTTGACAGGATTAAAAGCCTAACCGGCTTTTACATTTTATTTTTAGTTTTTTAAATTTTGCCAATGCAGTAGGTTAAGCATTCGTAACTAAATTGTTTACTAATAATTTATGCATTTATAAACATATACAAAAAAATCTGAGCACATTTGTATCTGGATTTTTGTCCATGTTTTAATATGCCCATCTTTTTTATCCTAAAATACCATTTTTGATCTGTGGATTATTACCCAATTCCTTCATTTGTTTAGACATTCTCTCAAAATCATTTAATAACATGTTATACTCACGAGCACTTCTACCCGAGCCTTTAAGAATCCTTTCTTTTCGAGACGAATTCTTTAATAATTTAGGCATCTTTTTTTCTTGTTCAGTCATTGAATTAATTAGATATGTATAAATTTTAAACTTGTTTTCAGCTTCCTCTATTTTTTCATCGCTTACTCTATCAGCCATTCCGGGAATTAATTTAAGAATTGCCTTCATCTTACCGAGTTTTTTAATTTGCGCAAGAGAATTCATTAGATCATTAAGATCAAACTTTCCGCTGATCATTTTATAACCTATTTTTTTCATCATTTTTTCATCAACTTCTTCTGATGCTTTTTCAATAAGCGAAAGAACATCACCCATTCCCAAAATTCTATCTGCCATTCTATCTGGATAAAATAATTCTAGGCCAGCTATCTTTTCACTAATCCCAATAAAGGCAATAGGAATTTGAAGAAGATGCGTTATTGATAGCGCTGCACCACCTCTTGCATCTGAATCTAATTTAGTTATTATGGTTCCATTTAAATTTAATTTTTCATGAAAAGCCTTCGCTGTATTAATAACATCTTGACCGCTCATTGAATCAATAACTAAAAATATGTAATCTGGTTTAATATTTTTTTTAATTTGTTCTAATTCATTCATTAACTCTTCATCAATTGCCAAACGTCCTGCAGTATCAACAATAACTAGGTCATTTTTATATTGTTCAGCTACTTCAATTGCTTGCTTTGCAATTAATAAGGCATCATTTTCTTTCTTTGTAAAAAAGTCGGTTTGAGTTTGCTTTGCAAGCTGTTCTAGTTGATCTCTAGCAGCGGGGCGATATATATCATCACCAACTAATAGTGGTTTTTTGAATATCCCTTTTTTTCGGAGATAAAATGATAATTTAGCGGATGTTGTAGTTTTACCTGAACCTTGTAGTCCTACCATCATAATTTTTGTTGGTATTGCCTTTGGTTTAATTTCAATAGAATTACTACCTAGTATTTTGGTTAATTCATCCTTAAAAATCTTTAAGACAGTTTGCTGCTGATTTAATTTACCTATAATTTGGCTATTTAATGCCTTCTCTTTTACTTGTTTTATAAATGATTTAACAACTTCTAAATTAACATCAGCTTCTAATAAAGCTAACTTAACTTCTCTTAAAATTTCTAAAATATCTTCTTCATTAATTGACAATTTTTTATTAATTTTATCAATTGATTTTTGTATTCTTTTTTGTATAAAATCTAGCATGTATTTATTATATTATAATAAGTTGATATAGACAAAATAAAAATACTAATACGAGATTTTTACTTATACTATCGAGTTAAATTACAATAATATTTTATTTTTTATCTATTACATCTAAATTTAATTTTGAAAATAACAAAAAACATTTCAGCTGTTATATATCCTTATAAAATCAAAAGTTTTTAAAAATTTAAACTGTGCCACAAAAAACTGAATGGGCAATTGAATGTAACTATTCAAATTTGTATTTTGCCACAATCTATCATTGCCCAATAACTTCATTGGTAATCCACCTAATTTATGTCAAATAATAATTAATCACACGTTGCTCTCATACAAGCAAAAAGCGCACCAATTAATTATTTCGTATTTCATAAGTGTAGCAAATTCATAATAAGCGATTTTATTAAAATAATGCTTAGTAAAAATTAAGATATTCAAATTTTAAATTTTTATTGAATAACCATTTTATGGTTTTATTTTTTGCTTTTATTAAACCATTTTCTCATTATATCAAACGAAGTTATTGAAGTATCTATCTTTCATTTTCATAATAGCATCTTAAAGATGCTTTTCTTTAGTAGCACGCTTTTTATTACTACTGAATTATGCTTTGCTAAAATGTCTTCTATGATTTGTCAATAATTAGACCGCTTGTTATTTTCTTTGCAATTTAAAAAGAAATTCCTAATGGGTTTTATCTATTTTGCACATTTTTTATGGTCTGAAACGTAAATATTTAACTATTTCTCTCTTCTTATTTCTTTTTTTTAACTCTTTAAGAGCAAAAAATCTAGACACAAATGCATCTAGATTTTTATATATTTTTTAACAAACGCAAACTCGTTATTATAAAAATTTAAGAACCGCCGGCAAATTTAAATAAAACCGATATAAATTTAATTGTTTTAAAATATTCCTTGCAAAGTTAAAAGAATTAAATATTTCTAATTTCTCTTTAGAAGTTTCCTTAAAGCAAGCCATATTCTTATTTTTTTAAAGTTGATAGTTACCATCGTGATATGGGTAGCTTAAATAGAATGCAAACTTAAAGTTTTGGTACTTTTAAGTCATCTAGTTTTTGGTAAAAATAGCTATTATTCCTTCTTAACTATTTTTTTCCTTAGATTCTTTACTTTCGGGAGCTAATTTTAATTCGCCTAATTTAATTTTGTCATCAAATTTAGGAATGTTTTGTTTAATTTGATCTGGAAGATTAGTAATTAATTTTTTTAAATCTTCTTCTAAAACTAGCTTTTGAAGGTCTTCAAAACTCTTTTTAAATAGACCTTGAAATACAAGGACTTCATTTTTTTCAATTTCTTTAACCTCTTCTTCATCAAGATTATTTATCAAATCATCTTCTTCTGGTGTTGGCCCTGGTTTAGGTAGGGCTGGAGATGTAAGGGTATCCTCGCCATCCTCATCTTCTGTTTTGCCGTCAGGAAGGGTTTTTCCTAAATGTTCATTATTTTTATTATTTTCTTTTTTTGAATCATTATTCTTGCCATCATCTTTTGGATCCTTATTTTCAGGTTCAGTTTTGCCATTAATTTCTGGTTTCTTTTCTTGTTCTTTGCCTTCTTCATTCTTTTTAGGATCTTCTGGTTTCTTTTGATCATCTATTTTAGGATCACTAGGTTTATTATCATTATTTGAGCTGCAAGAAATAACAGTTGCAGCTGTTATAAAAGGTATTGAAATGCTTGCTAATGTTAATAAAATTTTGTTAGATTTTTTCATAAATTTCCCCTTAAAATGTTTATCAATTTACTAAATTACACCATAGTTTTTTTTTTTTTTTTTTGTGAAATTTATCAACAAAATATCAAAAAATTCTGTTTTTATAAATAAAAGTTAT
>NZ_JBSQBB010000013.1:0-21456 GCF_053851635.1 Mycoplasma sp. 2575 | reverse complement strand
GTGTTGCCAAAACAGGTAAAAATCCTAGAAAAAGTAATTTGCTTTTTTTCATTTTTCTCCTTATATTTAATTAAGTTTAATAAAGCAAATTTTATAGTATTTTTTTTTTTTTTTTGTTTTGGCAAAATTTCATGATTGATGCTCTAATTATGACCAAAATTTTAGACAAAGCCAAGGCATTTATAAAGGCACTTTTTACTACTTAGTATTATTCTAATTTACGACCTTGATCTAATAAAAATATATTTATTACAAAAATGTCTCTAATATAAATCAAAATTATTTAATCCATTTTTATTTTCCCAATTTTAAGATTAAAAAATCATAAATCCACCTTAAATTAAAATAGATTTATGATTTTTTATTTAATTTTTTAATTGCATTTTTTTAAATCATCATATGAATTTCAAATACTATGTTTTTAAGCAAATTATCAATTAATTTATCACCATACACTTGCTTGTATACAAATCGTTTTTATTTTCTATCGAGTCTGTTAAAGTTTTTTCTACTTTTTGGTTATTATTTTTTGTAAAAATTTTTATCTTTTCCTTTGTTGTTTCTATTACATTTAATTTAGATTTTTTGATTAGTGCTTCAACATTGCTAAAACTAAATTGATTAGTTGGGCTTTTATTAGAGGTGTTTGACTATCTTTTGTATATTTGTAAATCATTCCTTTTGGGCTCTTTATGAAAATTAAAAATAATTAGATTCTTTTTTACAATATCCTTAATATTAAAACCTAGGAAAAATATCGGTTCTTAAATAACTTGATTTGGCATTTAAAACATATATAAATAAACTTAATATTCATATATTTTTTTATTGCTCATTTACAATTTCTAGGTGTTTTAAGCAAGCTTTAATTACATCACTATTGAGTGATTCATATACTTCCTTGTCACCAATTATATAAAACTCCTCTTTTGCACGTGTTACTGCTACGTTCATAATATTTGGATTATTGCTGCCAACAGCTCATTGAGCAGAATTTATACTATCTTTATCGCAACCTAGCACTAAAAAAACAATTTTAGCTTCTTTTCCTTGGAAAGTATGTACTGTTCCTATATTCCTTTTATTAATTAAATCATTGAGATTTCTCTTAAGTTCATTTACTATTGCTTTAAAAGGAGAAATAATAAAGACATCTTTTAAATTTGCATCACGGTTTTTTATTTTAATTAAATATTTTTTTAAAACTTGACATTGTTCTTTTACATAATGTTTGTTTATGGCTTTTCCCTTAACATGAAGTCAAAATCCATTGTAGTTTTTTTGTTTACCGTTTTCTTTTCCTTGGACCATATTTCCTTCATAGGAAATTTCGTTTGAAATATCAAACATTGGACTTAGACATCTTCTATGTACTCAAAGAGGTATGCCAATCCAATCTCCGTTTTTCTTATAAAATCCATATTTGCTATGATTATCAACAATTTCTTGCACCGAGCTATTAAGACCATAAGGCAATTTATATTTTTCTTTTATTCATTTTAAAGTATTTTGGTCTAATACTGAAACTGGTTCAATTTGCGATGGATCACCAACAGCAATAATATTCTTCGTTCTAAAAATTGCACCTACCGCTGCTTGTGGAACCGCTTGGCCCGCCTCATCTATAAACAAAAATCCCATTGATTCTTTTGGAAAATTCTTGTACATTGTCCTTATGCTTGCAAAGGTTGAACTAATTGCGGGTACAGCCATATTAATTCAATTTCATGCTTCCACTAAACACTCGCATTTATCAATAGTTTTTCCTTTGATTTTATTATTTCATATTTTGACAGCGCTTTTTAAAGCCTCCCTGTTTTCATATAAAAATTGTCTTCTGACTTTTAGCGCCAAAATAAACAATTTTGATTGTTTGATTCTAAAATTCTTGTTAAATCATGGGTTACTTTTTTGAAATACATTGTTGTCATTAATTGCATTAAATTTATTAATTTTCTTATTAATAAAAAAATCTTCGATTTTATTTTTTTGATCTAGCATTCTGTTGATACTATCGATTTTTTTGCCTATGTTATTCTTTTTAGATTCGAGAGATAATAGTGAGTCGCATATTTTAATGCGTTGATTTAAATAGGAGTTTAATTTTTCATTAAATTCTTTGTATTTCTTTGTTTTAAATAATTTGCTTATTCAGCTTGGTTTTTGCAGTTTTAAATTTTCGATAGATTTGTTTATATTTTTTAATTCATTTTGGTTATTATTTATTAAGTTTATTATCTCTTTTAGGCTTTCATTAATTGCGTTTTTAATTGATTCAATATTAAGATTTCTATTTTTAAATTTATCGTCAGGTTTATCCTTCATGAGATCGTCAATTAAAGCTTGCATTTCTAATTCTATTTTAGCTAAAAGGTTTATGTGCATTTGTATATCATTTTGTGCTTTTTTAATGTCATTATATAAATTTAAAAAATCTTGATATACATTTGAATTGTTATTTTCTTGCTGGTATATTTCTTTTATGATATTTTCGACAGCTTTTATTATTTCTATAATATTCTTCTTTTTGCCGCCTTCTAATGAAAAAAGACCTCATTTTTCTTTTGTGATTTTATGCTTATTGGAAATACCTTCATTATTATTTTTTTCTTCAGTTATTGCATTAGCAGTTTTGTAAAAATAATCAGCATTCTTTATCTCATTTGCTAGATCTTTGTCAACATTTTCCAATAGAGGCAATTCGTTTACTATATTTTGCACAGCTCCATTATTTGAACTTGCTATTAAAATGCTCTTATTTGCAATTTGTGTAGGCAAAATTTTAATTTCTTTATAAAAAACATCCTTAATTATCTTTGAATCTAGCTTGCATATTTCGAGAGATTGTTGAGTAATTAGCTCAGCAAATATATCCTTTAGTAGGGTTGTTTTTCCTGTTCCTGGAGGTCCATTTACACTTTTCATTTTAATATTTTCATAGTTTTTACTTGTCGATAGATTTACTGCAATTTGTTGCATTAATGAAAGCGCATATTCTACATTGCTTGGAAATCTTGAACATGGATAATTCTTAGGATCTAAAATTTCTTTGATTTGTTTAATACCATCAGCTTGTTTATTATCTAAATTTATTTTTATTAATTCATTGCTATTTTCTTCTTTTGATGATGATAAATATTTGTCTAGATTTTGTGTTGATATTCGTTTAGCTTCTACTAAGTCATCAATAAAAAATGAATGCAATAAGGCATCATCTTCATCATCATTTACTATTTTATATCTGGAAAGATTAACATCAATATTGTAATTTTGTATTAATTTTTGAAATGCTTTATTAAAAAATGCTTTTAAATCTTCGGTTTCTTTCTTTTTAAATATATTTTCAATATCATCTGAAAGTTCATGTTCTTTTTCTTTAAATTTAGACATAGAATTAAATTCTAAATCACTCTTGGTCTCTCTAATATATGCACTTCAAGTATAGAAAGTGCATTGTTTTTCTATTTCAAGATTATTATTAAAACGTATAGCAAAACTGAATTTGTTATTTCCTATTGATTCTAATTCATCATCATTAATTTTAGTATTATGTTTTTTGTTTAGAAGATCAATTAGTTCTTTTGAATTAAATGTGTTAAAAATAAAAACTAAATATTTTTCCTTTTTTTGCTTAGTTTCTTGTTTCAAAATCGTATTAAAATAGTCATAATAATTATCGTTTTGTTTATCTAGTTTAATCTCGCAATAATCTTTTTTATTTCAATTACCTTCGCTAAGTTTTTCAATCATTATTCAATGCTCAAGAATATTTTCTTTAATGCTTTTAGGGTTCATTATATCTCCACAATGTAATCATATACAGGTTTAACTTTAATATTGTAAATATGACTCATCTAATCATAATATTTCTCATTATTTAAATAATTTAATATTATTAAATACATTATAGTTGATAAAAATGTTTTATTTAAAAAAGTAGTTATGAAGCAGTATTTATTAAATGTCAATTTATTATGATTTTTTGATGTATTGATATTTATAGTTCTTATAATTTATTAAATAAGATACCTGTAGAATAATGTCTTAATTTAAATTAAATCATGATATAAGAAAAAGTGCGTTTTTGCATAAAAACATTTCATATTGAAATTTTAAAATCTTTATATAGATTTTGCAAATATAAATATAAATAAAAAATATATATAAGAAAACATTATTTAACTTCCGTTGCATGTATTTTTATAATAAATTAGATCTAATAAGAGAAATATTATTAATTTATGAAAACAAGATTGTATAAAAAAGAACTATTGATTAAATTGTTCAATAAAAACTGTCTTTTAATCTATTTTGATTTCTCTTATTTAGTAAAATTAATTAAATATCATAAGCTATAAGGAGATATTAATGAGTTTATTAAAAAATTACATTCAGAAAATTGATGATATTTCTTCTAAAGAGTTGAATACAGATCAAAAAAGACTGGCAATAAAAATTTTAGAAAAATTTCAAGACGACGAAAAACAACTACAATATGTTTTCCAATTTGTTGCGCAAAGAATTAAAACGGGGTTTAGATTTGATGTGGCGCCCGAAAGTGATTGACAAACAGTTGCGCTATTAGAAAAAGATGAAAAACTTAGCTTTGTTTTAGACGAAAACAAAAGCAAAGATAATACATTAATCATCGGCGAAAACTATGATGCTTTAAAGAATTTGATAGTGATTGAGAGAGAGAGAGAGAGAGCTGCCTTCGCTTGATAAATATGATGTAATTTATATTGATCCTCCTTATAATACTGAATCAACTAAAAAAGATGGTAATAGTATTGCAGATAATAATGAAGATGTTAAGGCAAAAAAATTCATTTATCGTGATAAATATTCTAGAAATGGTTGACTTAATTTAATGAATGAAAGATTACAATTAGCAAAAGAGCTTCTCAAAGATGATGGAGTTATTTTT
This sequence comes from Mycoplasma sp. 2575, assembly GCF_053851635.1. NCBI lineage: Bacteria > Bacillati > Mycoplasmatota > Mollicutes > Mycoplasmatales > Mycoplasmataceae > Mycoplasma > Mycoplasma sp. 2575. The sequence continues at coordinate 16,529 of NZ_JBSQBB010000013.1, read as the reverse complement.
GTTTCTATCGATGATGCTGAGCAAGGCTATTTAAAAGTTTTGATGGATGAAATTTTTGGCGAAGAGAATTTTGTTTGTAATTTTATTTGGGAAAAAAATTATTCTCCAAAAAGTAATAATCATTACGTTTCTGTTAATCACGATTATATTCTGTGTTATTTAAAAAATAAGCAAATAGTAACTAAATTTAATCGTTTAGAACGCAATGAAAAAAATAATAAAATGTATAAATTTAGTGATGAAAAAGGAAGATATAAAATAGCTGATTTAACAAGAAATTCTAATAATAAATTTGACATTGTCTGAAATAAAAAAGTTTATAAGTGCCCGGAAAATTCTGGGTGATTATTTTCAGAAAAAAAGATTTATGAATTGATAAGAGAAAATAAGATATACCTGCCAGATGATGTCACGAAAAGGCCAGGTTTAAAAAGATATTTATCTGATGTTAGAGATATTATATCTAAGACAATTTTGGGGTATGAAATTGTAGGACATACACAGGATTCAAAAAATGAAATAAGAGATATCCTATATAAAAATGCTTTTGAAACACCTAAACCTATAAAATTAATAAAATATTTGATTAGACTTCATAGTGATAAAAAAAATATTCGTGTCCTTGACTTCTTTGCCGGATCTGGTACCACAGCTCATGCGGTTTTAGAATTAAATCGCGAAGATGGTGGCAATAGAACCTTCACTCTTGTTACAAACAATGAAAATAACATTGGTATAGACGTAAACTATGAAAGACTTTATAGAATAAATCACGGCGTTGGTACTAAAAATGAAGCCTTTGAATGAACAAAGAAAAATGAACCATATAAAGCAAATTTAAATGTCTTTAACATCAAATACTATGACATAAGTCCAACAAACAAAGATATTGAAATTGAAGACTTAACCAATAAATTAATTAATGTCTTAAAAGAGTTTGGAATAACTTCAATAGATAAAAACAATCAACAACAATATATTAATCTATTAAATGATTTATCATCTTTAAGACCGGAGAAAAGAGAAGATAATGAATCTAACTAATTCTCAAGAAAAGGTTATTAATGCTTTAATTAATAAAACCATAAATAGTTTAGAAGAAAACAAGCAAAATTCTGTTTATTTTAAAGCCCCAACCGGGTCTGGTAAAACATTTATGATGATTAACTATATTGATAAATTAATCGAATGAAATAAGTTTAATTTTAATCAAAATTTAGTTTTTGTTATTGCAACATTATCGAGTGCGGAGTTGCCAAAACAAATGGAAGAAAACTTCAATGAGTATAAACAATATTTAATAAATAACGATTTAAAAATTACAAGAATTGAAAGCCCTTCAAATATTAATAAAAACTCTAAAGTAGAAAAAAATTATCAGTTTTTTGCTAAACCAAATAATGTTTATATTATGGGCGGAGCATCATTTAAAGCTAATGCAATTTTAAGAGAGCAACATGCTATTGAGGCTTTTTTAGATGAAATAAAGCTGAATGACTATAAATTAATTTATATTCGTGATGAAGCTCACATTGGTGCAGATACTTCTAAAAATAAAAAAGATGAAATTTCATTTGAACAAAATATGCAATCAATGGCTGATTTTGTTATAAAAATGACAGCTACTCCAACTGATTTAAGTTTAGATCTTATTGAGCTTAGCGAAAAAGATCTATTTAGCGACAAAATCAGATTATTAAAAAGCGAAAAAATCTTTAATGAAGGTATTGAAAATAATGAGGACATTGCTTATATTGATAATGATGTTATTTTAGAACAAGCCTGTTTAAAATTCAAAGACATAAAAAAACAATATAACGATGATAAAAATGAACCGGGCTTAGTGGGCATTAATGCCGCCATGTTAATTCAAGTTGATAACACTAGTAAAGATCCTGAAAAAGAAAAAATATTCAATGAAACCATTGATTTAATAATAAAGAAATTAGAGAAACATTCTTTATCCTGAGTAAAGTATTTTGATCAAAATGATAAAGAATCAAGTCTAAGACAAAAAGATAATTTTTCACTTAGAGATATATCTAAATATAACTCAGATACTGATGTGATAATTTTCAAAGTAGGACCAGCAACAGGCTGAAATATACCGAGAGCATGTATGCTAGTTCAACTTAGAAATGTTTCTTCAAAAACATTAAGCGCCCAAACTATCGGAAGAATAAAGAGAAATCCAAACCCCTCTTATGATTTTAGAATTAATTCAATTGCTAATAAATACTACATTTATAGCAATGTTGATAGAGATATAAATGACCAAAAAAGACTAATTTTGAAGCCTGAATTTGAAAAAGAAAAATTTATATACGGATCTCTTATAAACAGTAAATCTAATACTATTTTTAACTTAGAATCTTATGAAAGAAAAATTATTGAGCTATTAAATGGTTATTCATTTAATAGTTTTGAATCAAAATACCTTGCCTACCTAAAAGAGTTTTCTCAAAATAAATTTATAATTGCAAATCAAAAAAATTATGGCAATAAAATTGAAATAACCTCAAAGATACAAAATAAGATTCAGATGGAAATGTTTAATTTAAAAACAATTAAGGCCAATAAAGCATTATTTACGGATAATATAATAAACAAGATAAACTCAATTTATGAAACAAAAATTAAACATATAATGGGCAAAACATTTTTCTGATTTTTAATAGTTAAACATGAAATTAATATTTTTAACGATATTTACAAAATGCATATTGAAAAACAGTTAGAAAACAAAGAAATAAAATATGTCTTAAATACTTCAAAATCACTGCCAAACTATTTAATTGAAGTTAAAAGTGATTATATTAAAAAAACAGATAATAAATTTGCTTATCAAGAAATTAATAAAAATTTTGCAAACATTAATTTACAATCAAAAGCCGAAGAAGCATTTGTAAACGAATTAGAAAAATATATACCAATTTTCCCTAAAATAAAAATTTGAACAAAAAATCCAGTCCATAGTGGAATTAATTTTGAATATATCAATAATTTAGACACGAGTAATAGCTATCCAGATTTTGTTATCGTACACGAAAATCATTATATTTATTTAGAAATTAAAACATACAAAAACGACATAGATAAAGAAAAAACTAAAAAGCTAATTGAAGAATATAGAAAATATATTGAAAATAATAGTAATTTAGATTTTAGACTTACACTAGCTGTTATATTTGCTGATATTAAAGGAAATAATTATTACGCAACTGGCGCAAGTACAATAAAAAATCTCAACGACCTGTTTTTAAAACAAAATAATAATTGAGATGAAAATGGGCATTTTTTCATAAAGGATGTAAGCGTACAATTTTTGCAATTATTAACAGAAGACAAAGAATAATAAAAGTTTCATAAAAAATATTTGCTTTAGCTAATTTCTTATTATTTTGCAATAAATTATTAATATTTTTTGTTTTTGATAATTTAGATAAAATATAAATATAAGCTGTGTTGGAGAATTATTGTTCAAAATAACATAATTTTGCAAAAAATGATGATCTAATTTTTTACCAAAAATTTGGGCTTAAAATAAAAATAAAAAACCAAGCTTTCTCATTATTTTAGAGCTTGGTTTTTAAAATTTTAAATTATTAAAAGTTCATAACCCTTTCTTTAATTTTGTTAATTTTATTTTTAATAATTTCCTCAATTGAATAAGAATTAAATGGTTCTACTTTTGTTGCGTCAATTAAAAGGGTTTCACTAACCTCTGCACCCAAGAAATTTCAGATGCCCTCTAGGTAAGAAATGTGACTTGCTCAAGGATATCAATCACATGGAGCTCCCTGAGAAGCAATTATTTGTACCTTTAAATTAGATAGCAAACCTATTGAGCTACCTTTTTTAGCGTATTTATAAGAAAATGTCTTATTAGCAACACAAATTCGGTCAATAAAATTTTTTAACACTGCCGGAACATTAAAATTTATCATTGGGGCTGAAATAATTAATTTGTTGGTTTTTTTTAAAATATCAATATATTTGCCTGATAATTCATCATTAAAAAAATCAGAAAAATTATTTGAGTTCATTGGATGTGTTGCCATTTCAAGTTCGTTTAAATCTAACTCCACAATTTCATCATTTTTGTTAATTTTTTTATATTCCTCAACAAAGTTCTTAGTAATAGCACTTGAAACAGACTTCTCTTTTGATATAGGCGAAGAATATAAAACTAATACATTAGCCATAAAACTCCTTTATTATTTATTTTTTAATATTATATAAGTTTTAATTGCCTTATTTTGAATAAATTTAGTTAAATCAAAAAAACTTGGTTTCCCAAGTTTTTTTGAAATGGTGCGGATGAAGGGAATCGGACCCTCGTATTCAGATTGGCAACCTGATGTTCTACCATTGAACTACATCCGCAACTGGTGCAAGTGATGGGAATCGAACCCACGTAGTTAGCTTGGAAGGCTAAAGTTCTACCATTAAACTACACTCGCAATTAGCGTTATATATTATAAACCATAATTTTTGTTTTATCTAAAAATATTTTTTAATTTGTTTGTTTTCAGCCAAACTATATTTTAAAAAAAGCAGAATATTTATAAAAAACTATTAGTTATAAGAAACTACGACACTTGGGTTTTTGCATTAAAAGAAGTTAAATAATATGTTTATAGTTGTTGATTTATATAGTTTTTTTATATATTTTATTGTTTACAATAAAATGGCAATTTAAGCATTTTTGAAAAATAAAATTAATATTATATTTATAATTATCACTATGATTGAAATTAAAAAACTTTGTTATAAATATCCTGGTGCTAAAAAATATGCCTTAGATAATATTAATTTTACAATTGAAGATGGGCAATATGTTGCCATTTTGGGACATAATGGTTCAGGAAAGAGCACTTTTTCAAAACTACTTGCCGCAATTTACAAAGCTTCATCTGGGAAAATTATTATTGATGGTCTAGAAATAAATTCTGAAAATTTGGCTGAAATTAGAAAAAAAATTGGTATTGTTTATCAAAATCCAGATAATCAATTTATAGGTGCTACTGTTGAAGACGATATTGCTTTTGGCTTAGAAAATAAAAAAATGTCATATGATGAGATGAACGTAATTGTAAGAAAATATGCCAATGAAGTAGGAATGGGCAATTTTTTAGATAGGGAACCTCAAAATTTATCGGGAGGTCAAAAGCAAAGAGTAGCCATTGCTTCTACTCTTGCATTAGATCCTAAAATTATTATTTTTGATGAAATAACTTCAATGTTAGACCCTCGAGGCCGCAATGACATTTACAAAATAATTCATGATCTGCATTCCAACACCAATAAAACTTTAATTTCGATCACTCATGATATGGATGAAGCTTTGTTAGCTGATAAGTTAATTGTCTTTTCAGGTGGCCATGTGATAGCTCAAGGAAAACCTATTGAAATTTTAAATAACAAACAAATAATTGAAATTGCAAAAATAGATTCACCTTTTATATACAAACTTAGTGAAATGATTCACGGAATTGAGCCAACATATGACGATAAAAAATTATTGGAGACATTATGCAAATTAAAGTAGACAATATTTCAAAGGAATATAACAAAAAGCTTCCTACATATATTAAGGTGCTAGATGGTGTATCAGTGGAAATTAATGAATCAGAAGCAATTTCAATTATTGGACCAACTGGCTCTGGTAAAACTACATTAATAGAGCATCTTAATGCATTAATATTACCCGATGAAGGTTTACTGCATTTTAGTGATGTCCCTTTGTTTAAGAAAGCCAAAAAGCCATCTAAACCAAAAAAACAAAGTGATGATAATGATGAAACATACCAAGCTAAATTAAATGAATATATAAAGAATTTAGAGAAGTTTCAAAAAACTAAAAAAAGTGATCGTGTTGAAATAGTATATACTGATATTGATATTATCAAAAGTAAAAGAAAAATCAAAAATGTTAAAGCATTAAGAAAGCAAGTTGGAGTTGTATTTCAATTTGCTGAATATCAATTATTTGAATCTACTATTGAAAAAGACATTATTTTTGGGCCTGTTTCAATGGGTATTAAAAAAGACAAAGCTAAGGAATTAGCGGCTAAATATATTGAGATGGTCGGTTTACCAATTGATTATCTTAAAAGAAGCCCCTTTGATTTATCAGGAGGGCAAAAAAGAAGAGTTGCTTTAGCAGGTATTCTTGCTATGGAACCAAGATTTCTTGTTTTAGATGAACCTACTGCTGGTTTGGACCCGCAGGGTGTTGAAGAAATGCTCCAGCTGTTTTATAATTTATATAAGCAAGGCACAACTATTATTATTGTTACACACGATTTAGATAATGCTCTTAAATGAACAAATAGAACCTTATTTGTTAAGGATGGGAAGATTATTAAAGACGGTAATACTTATGATATTCTAAGTGATAATAAACTATTATTAGATAATAATTTAATTCCCACAAAATTGTTGTCATATGTAGAAAGGCTAAATAATGCTGGTTTTAATATTGGAAAAGTAACAAATATTGAAGAATTGGCTGATAAAATAAATAACATAATTAAGTGAAAAAAATAAAAAGGAGCTATAAATATGGATAAAACAATTATTGGCAAATATCTCAATATACAGACGCCAATTCATAGACTTGATCCCCGACTGAAATTTTTAGCTAACATACTATTTATAATTTTGTTTTTTATTTCTGAACATTATATTACATTATCGATTTTAGTAATTATTAGTATGGTTTTATATGGTATTTCTACTAAATCAGTAATTTCTATTTTTAAAAAAATTAAGTTTCCTATCTATATTGCTATTTTTCTCCTGATCATTAATATGCTAACTGTTAAGGGTGCGGTAATGTATTACGAAATTGATAAATATGTTCCTCTTTCAACAGAAACAAATGCTGACGCTTTTGTGATTTATCGCGGTAAATTAATAGTTAATGTAGTATATTTTGCTCCTAACAACGATGTTAATTCGATATTTCAATTGTCATTATTCTCAATTCATCGAACTTTTACAATACTTTTGAGAATTTATGGCGTTGTATTAATAACAACAATTTTGACAGTAACAACAAAACCTGTTTTATTAACGAGAGCAATCAATGATCTGCTATATCCGTTAAAAATATTTAGAGTACCGACTGAAATAATAACGATGATTATATCCATTGCCTTAAGATTTATTCCTACTTTGTTAGAAGAATCAGGAAGAATTATGAAGGCGCAATCAAGCCGAGGAGTAGATTTTAAAAATGGTAATTTTAAGGATAAAATAAAATCTTTCATTGTCCTAATGGTCCCACTTTTTGTTTCATCCTTTAATAAGGCTAATGATTTAGCTGATGCTATGACTTCAAGAGGATATGAACCATATGCAAAAAGAACCTATTATCGTCAATTAGTTCCTAATTGAAGAGATTTGATTGCTACGCTAATATTAATGACTCTAACTGCATTGGTTGTAATATGTGCTATAGACCATATTGCTTTACCATCATGGTGAATTGCTTCATTTCAAAAGGTTTAATATGAATGAAAAAGATTTTGAAACAAGAAAAAAAATACTAGAATTACAACAAAAAATAAGTCAATGAGATAAATATTATTATGATTTTGATAAACCGTTAGTTTCTGATGAAATTTATGATATTGAATTTAATCAATTAAAAAGATTGGAATTGCAATATAAACATCTTTTTTTAAAAGAAGAATTAGAACAGTCACCAACCAATAAAATTAATGCTAATGTATCTAAAAATTTTGCTAAGGTTAAGCATGATAAATCAATGCTTTCTTTAAATAAGGCATATACCATTGCAGAAATCCAAAAATTTATTGATAATATTAAAAAGGTAACCTCGCATTTTTCTTTTTTTATCGAACCAAAAATTGACGGGCTCTCAATTTCTATTAAATATAATCAAGGCAAGTTAATGCAAGCAGTAACGAGGGGCAATGGGTTAATTGGCGAAGATGTTACCAATAATGTTTTGCAAATAGATAATATTCCAAAAATAATTAATTATAAAAAGCCCCTTGAGGTTAGAGGTGAAATTTTTCTTCCTATTGATGAGTTTAAGAAAATAAACGAAAAATTGCTTAGTGAAAATAAAACGGCTATGGCTAATCCACGCAATGTTGCTGCTGGTACTTTACGCCAATTGGACCCACAAATTGTAAAAGAAAGAAATCTTTCATCATTCTTATATTATGTTGTTGCACCGGAAAAACATAATATTCAAACTATGTATGAATCATTTGAATTTTTAAAAAAGTTGGGTTTTTGTGTTACAGAGCAATCAATCCTTGTTTCTTCTATTAAAGAAATAGAACAATTTATTGAGGAATTCAAGACTAAAAAGTTATTATTTAACTATGAAACTGATGGCATAGTCATAAAACTTAATGAGCTCAAATTTTATGATAAATTAGGTGAAACAGCAAAATTCCCTCATTCAGCAATTGCTTTTAAATATGAGCCCGATGTTGTTTCTACCATATTAAAAGATATTTTTATTACTGTTGGTCGGACTGGCTTAGTTACATATAACGCTTTATTGCAAGAAGTTGAATTGTCAGGAACAAAAGTATGTTTTGCAACGCTTAATAATTATGAATTTATTAAAAATCTAGATATAAATATTGGTGATGAAATATACATAAAAAAATCTGGTGAGATTATTCCATGCGTTATAGGTTTGGCTAATAAACATAATTTAGAGAAGCTAGAGCCATTTAAGGTATGCCCATATTGTAATAACGTTTTGTTATTTAATGAAACAGGATTGGAACAATATTGTTTAAATCAAGATTGCCAAGAAATAAAAGTTAGAAAACTTATTCATTTTGCTTCAAAAGAGGCGCTTGATATTAATTCACTTGGTGAAAAAAATATCATATATTTTTACCAAAATGGTTTTATAAATAATATATTGGATATCTTTAATCTTCATAAACATCGTGATGAATTAATTAAATTGGAAAGATTTGGATATTTGTCAATAAACAAAATTTTAAAATCAATTGAGGATATTAAAACTAAACCACTTGAAAATTTGATATTTGGTTTATCAATCCCATTAGTCGGAAAAAGAACTGCGAATATTATTGCTTCAAAAATTCTAAAACTCGAAAATGCCTTAAATTTTAATTTTGAAGTGTTTAGAGATTTTTATGATTTTGGTGATAAGATTACTAAACAATTAATAGAATGATTCTCCAATGAAGAAAACATAAGTTTAATTAAAAAATTAATTGAACATGGTATAAATCCATCATATGAACAAAAAGTAATAACCAATATCCTAAATAATAAATCTTTTGTTATAACAGGCAAGCTTACAAAACCTAGAAGTTATTTTGAAAAACTTATTGTGGAAAACGGTGGCGAGGTACTTTCATCTATTTCCGCTAATATAGCCTACCTATTAATTGGCGAAAAGGCAGGAAGCAAGCTATCCAAGGCGCAAAAACTTGGTATAACAATAATTAATGAAGATGATTTAAAATTAATGCTAAATTTATCAAACTCCTAACCTTAGTTGGCTATGGAGTTTTATTTTATAAGCCTTTAATAAGGCTATACTAAATATAAAGCACATTAATCATGATGTATCAAATTTTATGATTATGTTTGATTCACTAATTATGTCAATGAACGCATCAAATCAAAGGATGGTATTTTCAATAATGATATTTATCCTAAAAAATAGAAGTGTAATAATGTAGTTTAAGGAAATAATTGGAATAAACAGAAGTTGAATAAAAAAAGAAAAAATATTATAGTTTTTATTAAAAGTGTGAATTATTAAAGTGGAATAAATATGGGCAATTAAAAATACCGCAATTGTTTTGACAAAATATCCTTGTTTTGTTAAAACAAAAATTGTAATAAATATGGATAGTGTAATCAAAAATGATAAAATGAAAGAGTATGAAAACATTATAAATGGATTGTAAAAAACCATTATTAAACCCGTTATTGCCAATAGTGCAATATTGTTTATTTTTTTGTTAAAAATAATTTTATTTAGATATGCTAATATTAAAAAGATTAAAGACCTTGTTGCACTTACATGAAATTCGATTGATATTAAATAAATAATCAATAGAGGAATAGCGATAAAATCTTCAATAAAATAGCCATTTTTAATTCTTCTAATTATTTTGGATATAAATAGATAAATTAAATTAAAATGAAATCCGCTAATAGTGAAAAAGTGAATAATATTAAGATCACTAAGCTTTTTATATATGTTATTAGCTTGATTATAATTGTTGAAAATGATGATATTAAGATAATCTATAACTGTGTGGTTTTTTGTGTTAAAAATTGATAATTTTTCATTTTTTTTAATAAATTCAATATTTGAATTAGTGAGATTAAAAAATAGCCTATTTGCAACTTCAAACGAGCTTAAATTCTTATTTAAAATAAGTGTTCCTTTGATATGAAATGTATACTCATAGTTGTTCATAAAAGCAATATCTATAATGCTTTTGGTCTTAAAAACTTTAAAATAAGCATCCTTATATTTGAATATTAGATAGGCTTTATATTCTCTAATCATATTTAAATCATTATCTAATTTTATCCCGTCAATTTTTGCAAAAATTGACTGGTAAACTACATAGCTTAAAAAAATAATTGAGCTAAAAATGAAAAATGTAATTCAAAATTTAATATTAAAAAAATTGAAAATGCAAATCATTATTAAAGCTAGTGAAATTAAAATAATTTCAATTCTCAATATTAGTATAAATATTAAAAAAGAACTGATGGACGATATTAATAGAATATCTATATATCTATATTTTCTGTTAATATTTGATAAGTTTTTTCACCAATGCCTGGTAGTTGTAATAAATCATCTCAATTCTTAACATTCCTTTCTTTAATATATTCAAAAACTTTTTTTGCAATGTTTGTTTTAATTCCTAAATTTATTAAAATTTGCAAATCATTGATATCTGTTATCTTTAATTTTTTATTTTTAGTAAAGGGAATAAAAACTCTTTCATTGTTTTTTAACAACTGTGATTTATTTATCTTTTGTAAATCTGCACCGCTTTTTAAAATACTTTCTCTTATTAAATCAAAATAATTTGCTCCATCCTTTAAAGTATATTCACCCGGATATTCCACTGCACCTTCAATAAAAACAGTTATATAATTACTTTTAAAAGAATATTTGTTATGATGTCATTTATCTATAATTTCTGTTTTAACTACAACGCCACTAATAAGTACAACTGATGAAATAATAAAAAATGAGGCAGTTAGAATAAATTTCTTTTTGTTTATTTTTAATTTCATAAATCAAATTTTTAATAATACACAAATGTTTTTATCTAATATGAGAAAAAATAAAGAAAGTATTAAGAAAATAAATCAAATCCCATAATAAACAAGCAATATTTAAATAAAATAAATTTTGACATCTCGAATATTTTTTTTCTCTTTAAATCATGTCTTTGAATTTCTTTTTTTAAAAATGAATTTAAAATAAAAATCTAAAATTTGTTTTTTATTTTTCTAAAAATAAAGTTTTGGAAATAAACGGAAACATAATTAATAGCTTAGATAATAGAGAGAGAAGATATTTTTTCAATATTGAAATCCGAAATTTTTTTAAGTTTCAACAAAGGATGTCTGAAAAATGATTTTTTAACGATTTATCAAGAAAATCAAGGAGTTTGTAAATTAATATAATAACGAAGGAATTGCATTATAAAAAATGCCCATATTAAGATTTTGTCAAGTCAAATTCTTAATATGAGCTAAACTGTCTGAAAAAATTTTACAAGTTTATTTTGCGTATTTTTAAAACCTTTCTCTTGGTCTGAAAAAGGTTTTAAATATTAATAATTATTAAGTAGAACTAATTTTTATTCAATAGTTGTTGCATTATGTCAAACTTCCTGAACATCTTCATCATCTTCAAGTAAGTCGACGAATTTTTCGAGTTGCCCCATTTTTTCTTCATCGATTTCAACCTCGCTATTTGGAATATATGTAACTTCAGCAGTTGAATAGTTATCAATTTTCAGAATCTCATCAAGAGATTGTTTGACTTTTTGAAAATCTGATGGATGGGTAATAATAACATATAAGTCATCTTCAACCTTAAAATCTTCGGCGCCGGCTTCCAAAACGGTAGTCATTACTTCTTCTTCAGAAGCTAATGAAATTGGAAATTCAATTAATCCTTTTTGGTCAAAAACATACGGAACAGTACCTTGTTTTCCTAGCTGTCCATTATATTTATTAAAATAGTGTTTAATGTTAGATGATAAACGGTTAAAGTTGTCGCTCAAACAACTTACTACAAAATTTATACCACCAAAGGCTGTTCCTGAATATAGATATCCTTGAAAGTTAGCGCCTTCCTTTGAACCACCTGAAACTTTCGAGATTGCTTTTTCAATATTTGCTTTGGGCATCGATTTTGCCTTTGCCTTAGCAATTGCTAATTTTAGTGCTGGATTTGAATCTGGATCTGGGCCACCAATTGTTGCTGCTACAATAATTTCTTTAGAAAATTTTTGAAACATTTGTGCTCTCTTTGAATCCATTGCAGCTTTATGATGTTTGGTAGTTGCTCATTTTGAATGTCCTGACATTTCTTTAATGCTCCAATCTTAAATAAATAAATTGTAAATAATATTAGTTTATTATACCAAAAAATGTCCTTATTATAATATAATAAATTAGTATGTACCTAATTAAAGGCAATGAAAATTTTTTGATAAATAAAAAAATTAATGAAATAATAAACAAAGAAAAAACTATTGAAGCAGGTGATATCGAGATAGTTAAATTTTATGATTTTTTTACATTAGAAGAATTATCAGATGCATTAAATAACAATTCCCTTTTTTTAAATAAAAAAATCATTTTATTTAAAAATCCCTTTATATTTAATATAAAAAATAAATATGTTAATGGTTCGTGTATTGATGAGTTTATAAAAATAATTAATGCATCACTAAGTGATGCTAATCTAATTCTTATTTTTACACAGGAAATAAATAAGTATGATAAATCTTTTTTAGCATCAAGAGCTTTTGCATTTATAAATGATAATAGCACTACTATTAATATCGAAAAAATTAGCGATAAGGAATTATTTTCTTTTGTTTATAAAATGATTAAAACAAAAGGCGGAACAATCAAGGATAAGGTCCTTATTGATTTGCTATCAATGTTACCGCATAATCTAGAAATAATAGAATCAGAAATTGATAAATTGCTATTAATAAATAAAGATATAAGCGAAAAAATGATTAATGATAATAATTATGCAGTATCTAATAATATCGATTTTGCCCTAAGCGAGGCAATGTTAAAATGTCAAGACACAAAAACTATTATAAAAAAGATAAACGAACAGATTAGCTACGGGATTGAGCACAATTATGTGATATCGCAAATATCAGCGATATTGCTTAATGCAAAAACAATTGGAATATTAAAATCAATAAAATTAACTAATGATGAAATAGCAAAAATGCTTAATATTCATATATATCGTGTCAAACTTCACTATGACTTTTTTAATAGAATTGACATTAACACATTAAATCAGTTAATCATTGATTTAGCAAATATTGATCTAGATTTTAAAAAAGGCAACATTTTACCAGATACGCTTATTGATTTATTGAGTATAAAATTATTGAGATTAAGGATTTATTAATGGTTAATTTAGGTAAAAAAATCATCTTATATGAGCTAAAAGTTGAAAATTTTGTTGATACCAATGGAAGCAATTTTGGTGATTTTAAAGGGGTTATGAGTAAATTGGAGTATTTCAAAAATTTAAGTGTTAATGTTATATGTTTTGAAGATATTCTCAAACTATATGAAAATAGATTTGATCTTGGACTAATAAAAAAAAGGTATGGTTCAATTAAAGATTTTGCAAAGCTTGTTGAAACATTTAAAAATAATCAAATTGAAGTAGCTCCAATTATAAATTTAAAAGAAGTAAGACAAGCTTTTGTTAACTGAAATAATATGATGAGTTTATATAATTTGAATTATTATGAGTCAAATAGATACTTAACGAAATTAGATACATATTTAATTAATAAAGAATTTGAAAAAACATCATTATATGAGTTATCTGATTTTATTAAATATTTTGAATCAGTTTTAGGTTTCTACTTGCAACTTAATGTATCAACTGTTATACTTGATAATTTTGAATTTCTTGCTTTTGAAGGCTTAAAGGAGGAAGAAAAATTAAAATTTATTAATGATTTATATAAGATTATCAAGCGTAAAAATAGCAATATTAATGTAATTTTTAAAACTAGTAATAATAACTTCAATCTATATAAAAAGATGCTAATGGTCGACAATAAATGCCTAGATTATTTGTATTTAACTTGAATGTCTGTTATTGGCAATAATGATGCATTAAAAAAACATTTCAAGAATAAAATGAGTTTTAAATCCTTATATAGATTTGTAGCTAATTTTAAAAATCATTCAAATGTGATATTATCATTCGGCTCTGATTTATCAGGTCGTTTCTTTTCTAAATGAGCTAATGAAAAGGCTTACCTAAATGAATCAACAAAAAGTTTCTTTGTATTTTTATATAGTGGCAATCATTCAATAGGTTTTTATTATGGCGATGAAATAGGTGCCTTGCGCGCTAAATTCAACCAACGTTTCACATTTAACAATGAAGATTATAATGAGGAAAAAAGATTTCTCCAATATAAAAATATAAGTTTAAATGAATATCATAAATATAATTGTTATTTCAATAAATGATCGTCTTATATTCAAATGCCTTGAAATGGACAAAAAATAAAAAGCAATGAAAATACTAATATTTTTTACCCAATTAATTTAGAAAGTAACAATGTCGAGGAACAAATCATTAATAAAGATAGCACAATAAACTTTGTTTATTTCTTGAATAAACTCTCTTTAAATTCCAAATTTTCTTCTTATTTCATAAAGGGTGCATGAAATATTAAACAAAGTCATGGTATATTTAAATTTAGCAAAAAACTTAACGAACAGAGGATGGTATTGATTACAAATTTGACATCAAAGCATCAGAAGATAACTCCGCTTTATGGTTATAAAATTTTAGCAAGTTCATATGCTAATAAATTCTACTCAGAAATTCCAAAAGAACTCAACCCTTTTGAAGCTTTGATTTTATATAAGACAAAAAACAATTAACATTGTTTTGTAGTTTGGATGATATTAATATATAATTTTTAAAATATAATTAAGGAGAAAAATATGGGTAATGGACAAACTATTGTGTATGTCTTGCTCGCAATTGTTTTAGTACTTATAATTGCTTATATCGCTTGAAAAGTTACGAAAAATAAAAGAGCAAAAAGAAAAGCAGCAAAATTAGAATATAAAAAGAATGCTGAAACTTTGGCGTTATATTATGAATATATTATGACTTATAAATATGTCATTGATTTTAGTATGAAACAGTTAGAAAAATTTGGCACAAATGAATCCCAATTTAAAATGGGGCAAATTAAAAACGGTGTAAAAAAATTGCTAACCAAATTAATTAATAGAGAGGATTTTGCATATTCTTTCCAAAACGATGAGAAGTATACTCTATTTGTAGAACACGCTGAAAAATTAACAATAACTCAACCAAATTTGTGAACTAAAAAAATTAATGATACATTAGATTTTTTTGAAACTCAGTATATTGGCATTCCAGAAGATAAGAAAAATATAGCATTAGAAGAAAAGACAATTAATGCTATTGAGAGTCAATTTTATGAAGAAGATTAAAGATATTAAAAAAAGCAAAAATAATAGCCCACACATAAAAAAATTTGGTATTGCAAATTGACTAACAGTGTTGAGGATAATATTAATGATTCCTTTTATATTTTTAATGTCGTCCGCTTTCTTTTTAATTATTAAACACAATGGAACATTTTGATATGATGGAATTAAAATTGTTGGTAATCAAAAATACTCGATAACTTTATCAATCATATATTGATTAAATGTCTCAATATTTATTATAGCAATGGTGACTGACTTTATTGACGGACATATAGCCCGAAAAACAAAAACTATTTCACAATTTGGTAAGATTTTTGATCCAATTGCAGATAAGATTGCGACAATAATGATGTTGTTATTTATATCAATAATGAACTACTCGTTCCTGCCAATTGTTGTTTTGTTTATCATCCGTGATATTTTGGTTGATGGTGCGAGAGTTTATGCCGTAAAGAAGGATATTAAAGTAGCAGCAAATTGGTGAGGTAAGATTAAAACCATTATTGTCTCACTTGCAATTATTACAATAGCATTTAGTGCACCATGATTTACTAATTTTGATAATGATTTAGGTAAATATGTTTCAAATGATAAATATATTCTTTATGTTAATATCCCTTTAATTGTTGGTCTTATTTTGTCATGAATTAGCGGCATTATATATTTAGTTAAGTATTTGAAGGGAATAACCAAGCAATATCTTGAAGACATTTCGAAAAAAAATAATGACGATATCAAAAATCCTG
>NZ_JBSQBB010000012.1:0-22252 GCF_053851635.1 Mycoplasma sp. 2575 | reverse complement strand
TTTTAAAAAATTAAAATTGACGTTATGGTATTCGTATCCAGTTTTCAAAGAACTATCTTAATATTTGTTAGCAAAAAAGCTACAATTACTATTATACGCTTTTTATTTTTTTTAATAATATTTTTTTATTTTTTTTAAAAAATCTTAGATATTACTAAATTAGTTTAATTAAAAACTAATCAAGCAAAAATAGAAAGCTTATATATTATATATAAAATTTTTTTATTTTTGAAATTATTAATAAAAAAATATAATCTAATATAGATAATATCTTTTACTAAAAAAGTCAAGTATAACTTATTAAATTAAAACACCAAGTCAACAACTTGGTGTTTCTAAAATTATTTAATTTTATCATTAATAACATTTTTAAGAACTTTTTCTTCCTTATAAAATCCACAATATCTACATGTTTGGTGAGGAATAATTGATTGTTTGCAATGCTTGCATTCTACTAACGTAATAGGACTTAATGCATGATGACTTCTTCTTAAATTTTTTCTTTGCTTTGAGGTTTTTCTTTTTGGAACTATAGCCATAATTTATCTCCTATTTTTATACTAATTTAATAATTGCCATTTTAGCATTATCGCCAGCACGGTTATTAATTTTAATTATTCTTGTATATCCGCCATTTCTTTGGGCGTATTTTGATGCTAGAACATCAAATAAATATTGTAACGAATCTTTGTTTTCAACTTTTGAAGGAATAAGTCTTAAAAATTTAGCTGCTTGTCTTCTGGTTGAAAGGGTATTTTTCTTTCCGAGTGTAATCATCTTTTCTGCATTTGATCTAATTCTTTTAGCTCTTTCAAGAGTGGTTTTAACTTGACCGTTTACCAATAAATCGGTAACTAACGATCTTTCTACATGGTTTCATCATTCAGTATTTCTACGAAATAGTTGTTTTGGGTTAGCCATTATTCTTCTCCCTCATCTGATTTTTTAAGTTGTTCTAGTGAATCTATCGTGGTGTCGCTTTCGAAATCAGCATCATTGCCAATTCTATTTTTTCAATCATTTCTTTTATCAATAATATCTTGAATTGATTTTTTACCTAGGTTTTTAATATTTGCCAATTCTTCATCAGTTAAATTTAATACTTCTTCAATAGTGGTGAATTTTGCTCTTTTTAAAGCATTTTCTGATCTTACTGATAAGCCAAGTTTACTGATTGATACAGATGACTTAATTTCCTTATCTTTTTTATCTTTATTTTCTTCGAATAATTCTATCGATTCCAAAGCATCAATATTACCAATGATTTGAAAATGAGCAACAATAATCTTAGCAGCCTGTTCCATCGCATCTTTTGCTGTAATCGTGCAATCGGTTTCTAGTTTAATTTTTAATCTTTCTTCAACTAATTTAGATGAACTATTTA
Organism: Mycoplasma sp. 2575; assembly: GCF_053851635.1. Taxonomy (NCBI): domain Bacteria; kingdom Bacillati; phylum Mycoplasmatota; class Mollicutes; order Mycoplasmatales; family Mycoplasmataceae; genus Mycoplasma; species Mycoplasma sp. 2575. Next base: position 20,868 of record NZ_JBSQBB010000012.1, on the reverse strand, counting down.
ATTCCTCAAAAGAGATTGCACATTTTTTAACAGGACTAAAATCACTATCCATTGCTAAAAATTGACCATTTTTAATATTTGATTCTAATCTTGAACCATATTGACTAATTACATTCTTATTTTCTTCAAAATCAACAAAACCGCGACCTTTTCTTAAAAATAATTCAAATTCTAATGAGCCACCTTTGGCTATATTAGCAATGTATTGATCTTTATTTACTATTTCTAGGCCACTAACCTCAGGAATATCATAAGCATAGATTTCGCCTTCCTTATTGGCCTTAAATGATATTTTTGCTAAGTTATCTTTTTCAAACATTTCTTCATTGTAAACAAAACGGATGCTTCTTATATTTCTAACTAATGTTATCGCATCTTCTTGTAAACCACTAATTGTTTGAAATTCATGTTCGACATTATTGATTTTAATCGCAAATGGAGCAACTGATGTAATAGAAGAAAGTAAAGTTCTTCTTAAAGTAGTCCCCATTGTATTTGCATAACCACGCGATAATGGTTCGATTACAAATGTTGTATTAAAATCATTTACTTTTTCAGCGACTAATTCTTTATAAGTAATTTTTTGAATTTTTTCCATAATATCCCCCTATGTTATCCTTGTAAATCTAAATTATTTTTCTCTTTTAAGAATTTTCTTTGGAGGACGAGTACCATTGTGAGGAGTAGGAGTAACATCCTTAACATCCTTAATTGTAAAACCACTTGTTTCAATTTGCTTGCGAGCTGTTGATTTTCCAGGACCAACACCCTTAACCATAATCGACACTTCCTTTAAACCAAATTCTTTGGCTTTTTCAACAGCAGCAGCTGCGGCTAGGCCAGCAGCATATGGAGTTTTCTTCTTCGTACCTTTATATCCAATTGCCCCCGAAGAAGATCATGCAAAAACATTTCCCTTTAAATCTGAAAAAGAAACAATTGTATTTTGGTATGTTGAGTGAATATGCGCAATACCTTGCGTAACAACTTTTTTGTTTTTCTTAGCCATTATTATTTACCTTTCTTTCCAGCAATCGTTTTTCTTGGGCCTTTTCTTGTTCTTGCATTTTTCTTAGTTGATTGGCCTCTTACTGGCAATCCTTTTCTATGTCTAATACCACGATATGATTTAATTTCCATTAATCTTTTAATATTTAGATTAATTTCTCTCTTTAAATCACCTTCAGTAGTATATTGTTTAGCTTCATCTCTAATGCGTGTTAATTCTTCTTCACTTAATTCTTTAACTCTTTTTTCTCCATCAACATTTGCGGCAGCTAAGATTTGCTTAGCAATTGTTGGACCTATACCAAAAATATATGTTAGAGAAATACGAACTTTTTTATTATTTGGAATTTCTATATTTAAAACTCTAGCCATTTTTTTATCCTTGTCTTTGTTTGTGTTTTGGGTTAATGCAAATTACTCTATTAACGCCGTGTCTTTTAATTATTTTACAGTCTTTGCAAATGCTTTTAATCGATGCTCTAACTTTCATAATTCTCCTTAGTTTTATTTATGGCGAAAAACTATTCTGCCTAACGTTCAATCAAAAGGACTGATTTCAACATCAACCATATCACCGGGAATAAGTTTAATGTTATGTAGAGACATTTTTCCTGAAATATAAGCCTTAATTTCAAGATTATTTTCTAACAAAACATCATAATTTTTTGTTGAATGCATCTTGGTAACTTTACCAGTCATTTTAATAACTTCTTCTTTTTTATCTTTCTTGTTTTTTCCCATTAAATGTTGTCTCCTGATAATATATATGCTTCACCATTATCAATTAATACTGTTTGCTCATAGTGCGAAGTATTAAAACCTAATGGATCAATAACAGTTCAATTATCTTCTTTAATTAATGTTTTTTTTGACTTTTGTAAAATCATCGGTTCAATACAGATAACCATACCGTTTTTAATAAAATCACCTGTATTTGGAATACCGTCATTATTTATAAGCGGATCTTCATGCAAACTTTTACCTATACCATGGCCGCAAAATTCATCAGGTGTATAATAGCCTTTTTGACGAATATAATTTCCGATTGCAGCAGATATATCACCAAAGCGTTTACCTACTTTAATTGCATTAAATCCTGCATAAAAAGCGTCTTTTGCAACTTGAATTAATTCCTTATCTTTTTGTGTAATATTGCCAACACCTTTTGTAAAGGCAGAATCAGAATAATATCCTTCCCATACTACCCCGGTATCAATTTTTACAATATCCCCATCCTTAACAACATAATCAGAAGGGATACCATGAATTAATTCTTCATTAACTGAAATACAACAAGTTGCAGGAAAACCATACATATCTAAAAAAGCTGGTTTTCCTCCTCTTTTCTTAATTTCTTTAAAAGCGACGCTATCAATTTCTTTTAAAGAAACGCCTGGTCTTATAAAGTCTCAAAGAATTTTTTTGACTTCTGCCAAGATTGCGCAGGCCTTTTTAATTTTTTGAATTTCGATTTGATTCTTAATTTTTATCATTTCAAGGCCTCTTTAACGTCATCAAACACTTTTTTTAATGATTGATAGCTATTTACTTCTGAAACTATATTCTTTTTTTTATAAAAATCTATTAAACATTTTGTTTGATCGTTATATATCGCAAGACGTTTTAATACTACTTCTTCTTCATCATCAGCTCTTTTGACAACTTCTGTTTTACAATGTTTACAGAATTTATCATTAGCTGGTGGGAATGATTCTAGGTGATAAATTGTTTTACATGAAGGACAAATTCTACGCTTCGATAAACGTTCAATAATTTGTTCATCGGTAATATTTAATAAAATAACTTGGTCAATATAAATCCCTTTTTTTTCAAGTGTATCTAAAAACTCAGCTTGATCAATCGTTCTTGGAAAACCATCAAGAATAAAAGGTATTTTCTCATTAACTAAGCTAGTTAGTTTATTTTCAACTAGCTGATTAGTTATATTATCATCAACATATTTTCCTGATTCTAATATGTTTTTAATTTTTAGCCCTAATTCTGTTTTATTTTTAATTTCTTGACGAAACATATCACCAGTTGAAAGTTGAAAATACCCAAAATTTTCAACTAATAGCTTAGAAAGAGAACCCTTGCCAGCACCTGGTGCACCTATAAAAATCAAATTAGGCTTCTTAATTTGACATCTTTCTATCATATTAAATCTTCGTCTTCTCCATATACTTCTTTTAATTCTTTAATCATTCGTCTTCTTCGCGCAAGTTCCTGTGATTTATATCTTGCTTGAATTTGTTGAACAGTTTCTGTTGCTGTTGAAACTAGAATCATTATTGATGTTCCACCAAACGCTATTGGTGCAGGCATTCCAAACATTTGTTGAATAAATTGCAATGCCCCCAATATTATTAAATACCCAGCAGAAAAGAATGATAATCTTAACACAGTATTTAATAAATAATTTTCAGTTTGTTCACCCGGTCTAATTCCAGGAATAAACGTACTGCTTTTTGCAAAATCCTCACTAATCTTATCAATTTTAGATTGTTGTATACCCATTAAAATAGTTAATCCAAATGTTATGATAACAAATAAGAAGAATCCTAATGGTTGTGTTAGTTGAAGATTTGAATAAACTCATTGATAATATCTACTTGTATTAGGATCAAATAACCCTGCAATCAATGTAGGAACAGAAAGAACCATCATTGAAAAAATTACTGACATAATTCCTGCTGGGTTTGCTTTGATAGGTAGATAACTTAATTCTTTTTCCGTTTTAGATAATCCTGCCCCAACTTGTTGAATTGGAATTTTTCTTTCAGCAAGAGTAAATAATATTACAACAAAAATTACTAATAAATACGCCAGTAAATAAACAATAAAGTTTAGTGTTTCCTTTAAAACAACCGAATTATTATTTTTTACTGATGGCATATAGTATTCAAAAGCATGTCTGAAGGTTGGAACTAGTGAGCTAGCAATTCCGACAAAGATAATTAAGCTCGTTCCATTCCCAACACCTTTATTTGTTATTTGTTCTGATAAAAATAAAGAAAAGAATGATCCAGCTACTAACAATAAAGGAAGAATCACTCATTGATAAGCAAAGGTTCCTTTTTCGCCAAGAGACTTAACTAAACTATCAGAAAATCTTATACCAAAATTATCAGTCTGTGGATTTACTAATGCTCTTGTAATCAATATTGCTTGAAATATTGCAAAGAACAATGTAACAGTATAAGTTATAAAATTAATTTTTATTCTACCCAATGGACCTGATTGACTTAAACGATGAACCGCCGGGAATGCTTTTGTTTGCAAAATCATCATTACTAGCGATGAAGAAATAAAAGGTCCAATCCCCAAGGCGACTATGGAGAATCTACGTAATCCACCGCCACCTACCAAGTTTAAGATACCAAAGAAATCACCTTGATTCAATCTGTCTTGATGTGCTAATTCAACACCTGGTAAAGTAATAGTACCAGCTATTAAGAAAAGTGAAATAACAAAAAGAGTAAATAAGATCTTCTTAAAAAGACCATGATTTTTTCATCATTCTGATCACGAGTTTCTTTTTTTAGCAAAAAATTTATCAATTGCTAATTTGCGCTCGAGTCTTTTGTTATATATTTCCTTTTCTACTTTAGATCTTTTAGCCATTATTGAACCTCGATTTTTCCTCCAGCTTTTTCAATAGCTTCTTTAGCTGATTGTGAAAGAGACGGAATTGAAACAGTCAACTTTTTAGTTAGTGTTCCTCTTCCTAAAATTTTAACCGGCAATACTCCCTTGATAAGGTTTTTTGCTATCAATGTTTCATAAGAAACAACTTCATTATTTGCATATTTTTCTTCTAGCGAAGAAATATTAACAATTTGGAATTCAACATGATTTACATTATTAAAACCACGTTTAGGAATTCTTCTGAATAGTGGTAATTGTCCACCTTCAAAACCTAGTCTAACTGTACTTCTTTTTGTTTGTCCACTTTGCCCTCTACCAGCTTGTTTCCCTTTACCGGCAGCATGACCACGTCCGACACGATGTTTTTCTTTACGAGCGCCAGGTGTTGCTTTTAATGTATGTAATTTCATAAATAACACTCCTTAATATTATATTATTTAGCTAATAAATGCTTTACATCAATGTCACGTAGTTTAGCAATTTCTTCAACTGTTTTAATCTTCTTAAGTGCATTAACTGTGGCATGAACAATATTGTGTTTTGTTCTTGAACCATATGTTTTTGTAGAAATATCGGTATAACCAGCTAATTCCACAACAGCACGCACTGTATTAGAAGCAATAATACCAGCACCTTTAGGAGCAGGACGTAGTTGTACTTTTGAAGCTAGGAATTTTTCTTTTATTTCGTGTGGAATGGTTCCGTTAACTATAGGAACGTTGAATACATTTTTTTGTGCATCTTTAACTGCTTTTTTAATAGCATCTTGAACTTCATTTGCTTTTCCGTGTCCAAATCCAACTTTACCTTTTTTATCGCCGACAACAACATATGCTGAAAATGAAAATCTTCTTCCACCCTTAACAACGGTTGTAACTCTGGCAATATCAATAACTTTTTCTTCAAAAATCTTAGCTGCAGGAGTTGCACTAAATTGTTTCTTGGGAGCAAAAGCTTTTCGTTCAGTAGTTGCTTTATTATTTTCTTTTATTTCTGGTTTTTTAATAGGTGAAACTACCTTAGTTTCCTTAGCTACTTCAGTATTTTCTTTCTTTAATTCTTCAGCCATTAGAACTTAATCCCTTCTTCTCTTAATGTGTCTGCAAATGCTGCTAATTTACCATGATAAATATAGCCTGAACGGTCAAAAACGATTTCAGAAACATTTACTTCTTTTAGTTTTAGAGCAAATTGCTTTGCTACCATTTTTACTGCCTCAATATTATTCCCTTTTTCAGATAATTGTCTAGTTGAAAATGAAGCTAATGTTGTATGTGTTTCATCATTAACTGCTTGTGCATAAAAGTTATGTAATGATTTAAATACAACAACACGTGGTCTTTGTGAAGTACCTTTTGCTAATTTATTAGTAATTTTTAAATGTTTAACTTTACGTCTTTCATTTCTTGATAACATAATTTTTTACCTATTTTTTAACTACTTAGCAGCAGTTTTTCCTTCCTTACGTCTAATAACTTCATCTTTGTACATAATTCCCTTACCTGAATATGGGCTTGGACGTCTAATATCTCTTATATTTGCAGCAAATTCTCCAACAGCTTGTTTATCAATACCAGAAATTATAATATTAGTTGGTTTTGGTACCTCAATTTTTAGATTTGATGGAATTGCCTTAACTACACTGTGCGAATATCCGGCAATTATTTCGATTTCATTTCCCTTAAGTGTTGCTTTGTAACCAACACCCTTAATTTCGATTTCTTTTTTATAACCTTTTGAAACTCCGATTAACATATTACTAATAATAGCGTTTGTTGTACCATGCAATTGCTTTGTAGTTTTTTCTTCATTAGCTCTTAAAGTTTTAATTTCATTATTTTCAATAATAACAGAAATTAATGGTGAAAATGTATATTCTAATTGACCTAAATTACCTTTAATAACAATATGGTTTTTTGATAAATTTATTTCAACACCTTGAGGAATAGATAAAACTCTTTTTCCAATTCTTGACATAGTTTAAATCCTTAAATCTAGGTAAGTGCTATCAAATAAAGGCAATAACTTCGCCACCTAAGTTGGCTTTTCTTGCTTCTTTATCAGTTAATAGACCTTTTGATGTTGAGATAATTGCTGTACCATATCCGCTTAAAACACGAGGTAATTTGTCAGCTGATGAATATACTTTTAAACCTGGTTTAGAAACTCTTTTAATATCTGTAATTGCAGATAGATTTTGATTCATTCCTTTGTATTTTAAAGTAATTTTAATTTCTTTAAAACCTTTTGGTGAGGTAATGATTTCATATGAAGTAATATAACCTTCTCTTGTAAAAATTTCTAAGATTTTTTCTTTTTTAGTTGAGTGAGGAACTAGAACTTCATGATACTTTCTTGAAATAGAATTTTTAATTCTAACAAACATATCTGCTATTGGGTCTGTAATAATAGCCATAATTATCAACTCGCTTTCTTTACGCCAGGAATCTTTCCTTCGTGTGCTAATTCTCTAAAACAAATTCTACAAATTTTATATTTACGTAACACTGCATGAACACGACCACAAATTTGACAACGTGTGTATTTTCTAACTGAAAATTTTGGTTCACGTTCAGCTTTAATCATTAACGCTTTTCTTGCCATACAAATTCTCCTTAATTAGTACCTTTTGCAAATGGAATTCCAAGTTTCCTTAATAATGCAAATGCTTCTTTATCTGAATTTGCACTGGTTACAAGAATAATATCCATACCTTTTAACTTACGAATTTTATCAAATGAAATTTCTGGGAAAATAATTTCTTCTTTAATACCAATCGCGTAGTTACCACGACCATCAAAACTTTTTAAGCTTGTACCATTAAAGTCACGTACACGAGGTAAAGCAATATTAATTAATTTAGTTAAAAATGATCACATTCTTTCACGTCTTAATGTTACTTTTCCACCCATTGGCATACCTTCACGCAATTTTCAAGATGCCAATGATTTTTTTGCCACTGTTTGATATGGTTTTTGTCCAGTTATTTGGCTTAATTCAACCATAACCTCTTCAATAGCTTTTGAGTTTGATACTTCATTTCCGGCTGTCATATTAATAACAATTTTTTGTAAACGCGGAGCTTGCATAATTGATGAGTAACCAAATTCTTTAACTAATTCAGGGCGAACTTGCTCTAAATATTTTTTTTCTAATTCTAATTTAGCCATTTTCTATTTCTCCTTATTTACTTATATAACCTTATTAACTTTTTTCATAACTCTTTGTTTTTTACCGGTCTTAGCATCAACTTTAAATCCTATTTTTGTTCCAATTGACTTTTGGCCTTGTGCACCTTTTTTTGCTAGGTATGCTACATTGGAAATATGAATAGGAAATTCTTTCTTTTCAATTTTTCCTTCAGTATTTTCTTGTGAAGGTTTATGGTGTTTGGTTTTTATGTTAATTTCTTTTAGAACAACGGTTTGTTTCTTGACATTTGTTGATAAAACTGATGCAAATCTACCTTTTTCTTTTCCTGAAATAACTAAAACAATATCATTTTTTCTAATTTTAGCTTGAGACATTATAAAACCTCCGGAGCTAATGAAATTATTTTTAAATATCCTTTTTCACGAAGTTCTCTCGCTACAGGACCAAATACCCGAGTACCTCTCATAGTACCATCTTCTTTAATTAAAACCACAGCATTATCATCAAATCTAATGTATGAACCATTTTCTCTTGCAATGCCTCTTTTTGTTCTAACAATAACTGCTTTTAAAACTTGACCTTCTTTAACCACACCATTAGGGATTGCCTTTTTAACAGTAACAACAACAATGTCACCAATATTTGTGCTTCTTACAACCGAACCACCAAGGTTCTTAATAATCATTACTTCTTTGGCGCCAGAATTATCGGCTACATTACATCTCGAAAATTCACTAAGCATTTTCGTTTCCTCCGATAGCGTGTGATTTAATCTCAACTAATCTAAAGTGTTTAGTTTTTGAAAGTGGTCTTGTTTCTTGTATTTCAACAACATCACCAATTTTTGCTTCATTTTTTTCATCATGAACAGCAAATTTCTTAGATACTTTGAAACGCTTTGAGTATAATGGGTGTTTTGCATATGTTTCAACCATAACAGTAATAGTTTTTTCATTCTTAGTACTAATTACAGTTCCAACAAGCTTCTTACGATGATTTTCTCTAACTTGTTCCATTATTTATCTCCTTCTTCCTTTTTGGCATTTATAGCAGTTAAGGTTCTAGCAATATCTTTTTTAACTAAATTAATTTTGTGGGTTTGGTCTAATTGACGAGTCGCATTTTTGAAGTGTAGAGAAAATAATTCTGCTCTTAATTCTGCTAATAAAGTTTTTAGTTCTTCAACTGTTTTTTTCTTTAATTCAGTATATGACATAATTATTTTTCTCCTTCCGATTGACATGTAGCATCTCTAGAAACAATTTTTCAAGTAACAGGCAACTTGTGACCGCCTAATCTTAAAGCGTCTTTCATAGTATCAGTTTGGTTTCCCATAACTTCAAACATCACTGTTCCTTCTTTAACAACTGCAAATCATTGATCAGGACTACCTTTACCAGATCCCATACGAACCCCAATAGGTTTAGATGTTTTTGACATATGTGGAAATATTTTGATAATAACCTTACCTTCACGACCCATACGACGAGTAATAGCAATACGAGCTGCTTCAATTTGTCTTGCGCTGATTCATGCTGATGAGGTTGATTTTAAACCAAACTCACCAAATGAAACTGTGTTATTACGATGTGCTTTAGTTTTATCATGGCGGATACGAAACATTTTTCTATGTTTAGTTCTCTTTGGTTGAAGCATGTTTTTCACCGCCCTTTCTAATAACTCTCGGTCTTCTTTCAGTTTTATTTGATTCCAAAGCACTAACTTGTGCTTTTCCGTTTTCTAAAATTTCACCTAATGAAACTCAAACCTTAATGCCCAAGATACCATATGTTGTTTTAGCCTTAGCAACAGCATAATCTACATCTTGTCTTAAAGTATGCAATTTCATTTCACCTTCGGTATATCCTTCCGTTCTAGCCATATCAACACCATTTAAACGGCCAGATACAGAGGTTTTAATACCTTTAGCTCCTGCTTTCATAGCACTTTTGATAGCAAATTTTTGTGCTAATCTGAAGCTTCCCCGATTTTCTAATTTAACAGCAATGCCTTCTGCTAATAGTCTTGCATTTAAGTCGGGATTTTTTAGTTCTATTACATCAATAGTAATATTAATTTTTTTATTTCTTAGTTCTTTTTTAAGAGCTAATGTTATAGCTTTAATATTATCACCATTTGTTCCTAATAAGGCAGCTGGTTTAGCTGTATATACATAAACAATAATATTACTGTTTTGGTTTCTCTTAATTTGAACATTGCCAATTAAATATTCACGAACCTTTTTATCAAAGAAATCATAAATTTTTTGATCTTCTAATAAGAACTTAGCAAAATCTTGCTTGTCTGAATATCAAACAGTATTATGCGGTTTTGTTATACCAAAACGAAAACCATTTGGATTAACTTTTTGACCCATATTATTTTGCCTCCTTATTTAGTTCGTCTGTATTTAATTCCATTAATTCAACATAAAAGTGACTAGTTCTTTTTAAAATTGGGTATGCTCTGCCACGTGAGTGAGGTTGAAATCTTTTTAATGTAGGACCTTCATTTACTAAAATTTTTGAAACTACTAATTTAGTAGCATCTAAACCAAAATTATTTGTTGCATTAGCAATCGCTGAATTTAAAAGTTTAAGAATAATTTCTGAAGCCTTTTTGTATGTTGTTTGCAAAATGATTAATGCTTGTGTAGCTGATTTATAGCGAATTAAATCTGCTACTAATCTAGCTTTTCTCGCACTAATTCTTTGCATTTTAACTGATGCCTTAACTATTTGTGCCATATTATTTCTTTCCTTTAGCCTTATCAGCACCGTGACCATTAAATGTTCTTGTTGGTGCGAATTCACCTAATTTGTGGCCGACCATATCATTTGTTACAAAGACATCAAGAAATGCATGACCATTGTGAACTTGAAATGTTAAACCAATAAATTCAGGATAAATTGTTGAACGTCTTGATCAGGTTTTGATTGGACGCTTTGGTGCTTTATTTTCAATAATAGCAACCACTTTTTTCATTAAGTGATCATCAACAAAGGGCGCTTTCTTTAATGAACGAGACATTATTTACTTTCCTTTCTTCTTCTAATAATAAATTGGTTAGATGATTTTTTAGTTGCTCTAGTTTTAACACCCAGAGCTTTTTTACCTCATGGAGTCATTGGTGATTTTCTACCAATAGGTTGTTTACCTTCACCACCACCATGTGGGTGATCATTAGGGTTCATGGCTGAACCTCTAACTGTAGGTCTAATTCCTCTCAATCTATTTCTACCAGCTTTACCGATATTAACTAATGAGTGTTCTTCATTTCCAACTTCACCGATTGTAGCGCGGCATACACCTAGAACTTTTCTCACTTCGCCAGATTTTAGTCTTAAGATAACGTATTTTCCTGATTCATCCTTACCTAAAATTTGCGCTGAACTACCAGCAGAACGAGCAATAATTCCACCTTGTTTAGGTTGTAATTCGATATTGTGAACAAATGTACCTTCTGGAATATTTCCAAGTGGTAAGTTATTTCCTATTTGTATATCTACATGTTCTCCTGAAATAACTTTTTGTCCAACCTTAATATTTTTTGGACTGATAATATATCTCTTTTCTCCATCACGATAAACAATTAAAGAAATATTGGCTGATCTGTTTGGATCATATTCGATTGTTTTAACAATAGCCTCAATTCCATCCTTGTTATATCTTTTGAAGTCAATAATACGATAAAATCTTTTTAATCTGCCACCGTGGTGACGAGTTGTAATTTTACCTTGATTATTTCTTCCGGAATGTGTTGGAAGTGCCACAAGCAATGATTTTTCTGGTTTATGTCCAGTTAAATTTGCTTGATAGTCAAGAGAAGACATATTACGACGACCATTTGTATAAGCTTTAAATTTTTTAATAGCCATTGTCTTCTTTTCTCCATTTCTTAAAAATATTTGTTTGTATAATATTTATCTTTTAAGAATCTAAATTATTATTTTTAAAAATTAATCTTATAGTTTTTGTTTTATCGAGATTAATTATTTTGATTCTGTTTCTTGCTTAATTTCTTCTGCTTTTTCTTCAGACTTTTGCGTTTTTGCTTCTGCAGCTCTTTTAATTTTTTCTGCTGCTTTTAGTTCGGCTTCTGATATTTGTTTAACTGTTTCGACATTTTCAGACTTCATTTCAGTTTCTTTTGCCTTCTTTGCTTCTTTAGCTTCTTCAGCAAATAAAACAATCTTTGAATCTTTGTCCAAAAACACAACAGCCTTCTTAACGGCATTTTTAAACCCTGCAAATCTACCTAATTTAGCTGGTTTTTTATCATAATTAATGATATTAACTTTTTCAACTTTAACATCAAAGATAAATTCAACAGCTTTTTTAACTTCAATTTTGTTTGTTCTTCTGTCAACAACAAATGTATAAACATTTTGATTAGATCTAGCAATTTCTGATTTTTCAGTTAAAACTGGATATTTAATAACATGATTAATATTCATTATTTTGCCATCCCTTCTAAGAACTTAACATCTTCCTTGCTAATCACTAAAACATCAGCAGCTACTAATGATTCGATTGACAATGATGTAACCTTGTTTACATTAACATTTGGTAAATTTTTAGCCGATTTATAAATGGTTTCATTTGAAGAAACTATTAGAATATTGTTTAATCCAATTAGATTATCCTTATTTAATTCAACTAATAAGGCTCTAGTTGAAATACTTTCTAGTTCGTATTCTCTAACTAAAACAGAATTTGCATTTGCTAGCATTGTTAATGCTGAGAATAAAGCATTTTTTCTAGCTTTTTTATTAATTTTAAGATTGTAATTTCTTTCGGTTGTTGGTCCAAATGCTCTACCGCCACCAACAAAGATTGGACTTCTTAATGACCCAGCACGAGCATTACCTGTATGTTTTTGTGGTCATGGTTTTTTGCCTGTTCCACTAACTTCACCACGTGATTTAACCTTATGAGTAGCCAGACGTTTTGAGCCTCTTTCTACCAAAATAGCGTCAAAAACTGATTGAGTATGTATCTTTTCTAATCCAAACACACTCTTTGGCAATTCAAAATCACTTTCTTCCATTTTTTTAGCTGGTGATGCTGGTTTATCAACTAAATTTTCTTTTTCAATAAACTCGATAGCATCCTTGCTTTCAACTTTAGCTTCAATAACTCTGTTAGCAATAATTCTAGCCTTTTCTACATCAACACTACCACTATATGCTCCATTACGGTGAAATCATACTCTAGTACTATTCTTAGATTTTTCGCTAACATTAATGAATTCATTAACAGCATCAATAAATTCAGCAAAATTTCCTGAAACTTTTTCTTTTGCTTTTTTGAAATTAAATGATATGTTTCGGTCTTTATCAAACTTTTCTGAGATATAGTATTTATCAACAATTGTAGACATAATTATTTATCCCCTTCTGTAGCTTCTTCAAGAGCTTTCTTCATTTCGTTTAATGACATATCCATATTTAATTCAAGATTATATTTCTTAGCTTGTTCAAAAATTTCATTCTTTGCTAATGTTTCTTTTAAATTAACTAATTTAATTTCAGCTTTCTTTTGAACTGATTTCTTAGCATTTTTAATAACTAACAAAGCGCCTTTTGCTCCAGGAACACTGCCTTTAATAATTAATAAGTTATTTTCCGCTTCAGTTTTTACAATTTCTAAATTTTGAATTGTAACTTGTTCAGCCCCAAGGTGACCAGGCATTGTCATACCTTTTCAAACTCTATTACCAGATATATCACCAATAGAACCGGTTTGTCTTATAGGTTGCGAACCACCACCACCACCATGTGATTTAGGACCAATATGTTGGTTTCATCTCTTAATGGTTCCGGCAAAACCTTTTCCTTTTGAAATAGCCGTAACATCAACCACATCTCCGCCTTCAAAAATTGAGGCATCTAATGTTTCACCTAAGTTAAATCCGGCCATATTACGGATTTCTTTTACGAATCGCTTAGGTGTTGTATTTGCTTGCTTGAAATAATTTACTTCAGGTTTCTTAATTTGAGATTTTTTCTTATCTTCTAAACTAAGTTGTGTTGCAATATAACCGTTTTTTTCTTCGGTTAAAATTTTGGTAACAACATTTGGTTTAACTTCAACAATAGTAACAGGTATTAACTTACCTTCGCTAGTGAATAGTTGAGTCATTCCAACTTTTCTTCCTAAGATTCCTTTCATTTTTATCCTTTCATTTTTTTAAAAAATCGGTGCCACATATACGTATATATTTTAAAAAAAATAATATCTGTATTATGCTACAGATTTAACGCTAATTTGAACACCAGCAGGCAATTCAAGTCTTTTTGCTTTATCAATTAGTGTTTCGCTAACATTTGATAAAACAATTAGACGTTTATGAGTTCTGCTTTCGAATTGTTCACGAGATTTTTTGTTAACATGAACAGATCTTAAAATGGTAACAATTTCTTTTCTTGTAGGTAGAGGAATTGGACCACTTACCATAGCCTTCTCAGCTTTCGCTAGAAGTATAACCTTTTTAGCAGCATCATCTACTAAACTAGCTTCAAAGGCTTTGATTTTAATTTCTAATTTTGCCATTGTTTGTTCTCCTTCTTCATTATATGAAGCACTCCGCATAAGTTCTCGATAACCAAGATGAACAACTAAGCTCGGTATATCGTAACCTTATGCTTCTTTGCATAGTTGCTAATTTATTATACCAAAAACATTTTTTTTGTAATTTTTTTAAACTTTTTTTATATAAAACACTAGAAACTGGGCAACAAGATAATGAATTTATTTTTTATTTTTTAACAAATAATTTTTTTTATAATATAATTTAACTTGCTAATGTAAATTGGAGGGGTAGCGAAGCGGCCAAACGCGGGTGGCTGTAACCCACTTCCTCACGGTTCGGGGGTTCGAATCCCTCCCCCTCCACCATTTTGCCCTTTAGCCAAGTGGAAAGGCAGCGGTTTTTGGTACCGCCATCCGTTAGTTCGAATCTAACAAGGGCAGCCATATCATTAGTTGATTATTTAATCAAACATGACTAGTAAACTCGAGTATTTTAACTTGAGTTTTTTTGTTTAAACAAAACAAAAAGCTCAAACCTCTTTATATGGGTAAAAGCTTTTTTTGTAACGACATATTATAATTCTTATTATTTGTTTTTATTTAGATTCACTAAGATTAGATAATATTTGCTTTAATTTATTTATCTCATCTATTAAATCAGAAATTTCTTTCTTTTTCTTGGCAAGCTCTTTATTTGTAGCACTTAGAGTTTGGCCTACATTTTCTTTATTTTTCAACTCTTTTTGAATGATATTATTGATATTACTAATTTCCTCACTAATATCATTAGCTTGGCTTATTATTTCTTGAAGTTGATGCTTATTCTTCTTTAATTCTTCATTTTTATTTGAAAGAATTTGTTTATTAGATTCAAGATTTTTCTCAGATTTATTAAGTTGCTTTTTGAGACCTAATTTAGCAAATTCTGAAGCATGCTTTTGTTGTAGGACTAGATTTTTTTCATTTTCAATAGAACTAAATAATTTTGTTTTTTCAACTACGTTCTTATTTGCTAATTCAAGTCTTTGCAATACTTGTTTCTTATTTGCTTCTAATTCATTTAGTAATTTTTTAACTTCTTCAATTTCAACAACCTTGGTATTTAAATTATTACTATCCTCTGCAACCTTTTGCTTTGCGTTTTTTAAGCTTTTGCTAGCATTATTTTTCTTTTCTTTAGCATCAATAAATAGTTTTTCTTGATTATTATAAGCTTCTTGTTTTCATTGTACTTCTTTATTTTTATTATTTAATTCTATCTTAGCATATTCAAACAATTCATAAGCCTTATCTTGCTTTTCTAATGAAACATCTAAATCCTGTTGTGCCTTTGCTTCTGCTTGTTGCACGCTTTTTTCTATTTTTTTAGACTCTTCTAAATCTTTTGTTTTTTGATCCTTACTTTCTTGTTTTGATATAAATTCCTTGTTAGCGCCTTCTAATATTTTTTGAGTTTCTTCTTTATTTCTGAGATCATTTTGATTTTGATTTTCAACTTCTTGTTTTAGCTTTTTCTTTTGGTCTAATTCTTCTATTTTTAATGATTCATTTGCAAGTTTTTCTTCATATTCAGCCATTGCTTGATCATTGCTATTTTTTGCTTCATCTAGTTCTTGTTTGACTTTTTCTACTTCATTTGTTAAGCGATTTAGATCACTAGTTAACTCATTTATTTTTTGTGTTTGGGTTTCAAGCTTGCTATTATTTATTTCTTTTTGTTTTTGTAATTGGCTAAGATTAGATTCAGCATTTTTAATTTCTTCTTCTTTACTAGTTTTTTCTTTTAATTTACTTTGTGTTTGCGATTGCAATTCATTTTTTTCGGCAAGTTTATTGTTCTTTTTTTCATTAGCATTATCTAAGGATTTTTGCGCTTCTTGCTCTGTGAGTTTTGCTGCTTCGAATTCTTGTTGCGCTTTTTTTAGCTGTTCTTGCTTCGTTTGCAATTCAGTATTCTTGGTTTGAACATCTTTTCGAGCTTGTTCTAATTTTAGATCAGCTTCTTTTTTTTCTTGTTGCAATCTAGTTTCATTTTGCGTGGCAGTTTCTACTTCGCTAACCTTGGTTTCTAAGAGTTTTTGTTTTTTTAACAAATCAGATTGTGCTTGATTATACTTCATTTCAGCGCTATTTTTTACTTCTTCAGTATGTGAAAAATCTTGATTTGCTTTTTGCAATAATTTATCTTTATTTGCAACTTCTTGCTTGGCAGTTTCTAATTGCTTTTTAGCTTCCGAAAGTTTTTGTTCAGCCATTGCTTTTTCGGAGCTAGCTTGATCTTTTTGCGACATTAAATTATTCTTAACTTCTTCCTTAGTCTTTAAGTTTTTCTTAGCTGCATCGATTGTTTTAAATGTTGCCACATATTGTTTATTAAATTCATCATATTTTTTATTTGCATCATCAAATTCGCTTTGTTTGGCAATTATTTTTTCGTCCAATTTAGAGTTGGCAAGCTTTTGATTTAATTGTTTATTTTCTTCGTTTATTCTATCAATGTCTTGTCGATTTTGTGTAAGTTCTTGTTTAGTTGTTTCAATTTCTTTTTGTTTTTTAATCACCTTATCTTGCATGTTATGAATATCAGCAAAATAATCATGGTATTCATGAAATTGTTGTACCCAATTAGCAAAGTCTGCATCGCTAAAGCCTCCTTCTAAAAAATCCTTCAATTCAGGATAATCCTCTGGATCAATAGGTTTTTGATCATAAAAATTTGTGCCAACTATTTCTATAAATTTTACATGCGCTTCAATTTCTTGATAACTTTCTCGACTTGTATCTATAACCGATTTAGTAACATCTATTTGTTTATTAAGTGATGAAACTTCACCTTCTAAATTAGACAATTTATCCATTTTTTCGTTTAATTTCTGGTTTTGTCTTTCTAAGTTTTCTTGATTTTTTTTAAGTTGCTGATCTATTTTCTCTTTTTCACTTCTTAATTGTCTTAATTCAGTATTATTTTTATCTTTTTCTTCTGTTGCTTTTTCTGTTTTTTCTCTAAGTTCATCACTTTTTCTTTGTTCCTCTAATAATGTTTGTTGTGCTTGTTGAAATGCTTCCTCGGCTTGCTGATAATCTCTTGCAGCATTTTGTTCCTTCTTACTCTTTTTGGCAAAATCTACTTCAAGACTTGAGATTTTCTGTTCAATTTGAGATTGTTTTCCTTCTGCTTCTTGCTTTTCAACATTTGCCTTATTTTTAATTTCTTGTTTCGAAGCTAACTCGCTATTCTTATTATCTAATTCAGTTTTTGATTCTTTTTCTTTATCTTTAGCCTTTTGTAATTCTGATTCAGCAACAGCTTTTTCGCTATTCTTTGTTTGCAAATCATTTTGCGCATTTTGCAATTTTTGATCAGCTTCTTTTTGGTTTTTTATTGCTTGTGTTTCTTTATTTCTAGCCTGTTCTAATTCCCTATTCGCATTGGGCAAAGCATTTTCTAATTCTTTTAGTTTTTGTTGCCTTGTTTCTAAAACTTTTTTTGCATCTTTAAGCTTTTGTGTTAATGATATTATTTCATTTGATATATTTTGAATTTCTTGTTCGACTTCTTTAGTTTTGTTACTTAATTCAGTATGTTGTTCTGATAATAATTTCAATTCATCTTTTTTTGATTCTAGTTCTCTTTGCGATTCGGCTTCTTTTAAAACAGAATCATCATAAGCATCAGATAATTTTTTCTTTTGTAATTCAGCATCTTGTTTTTCTTCAAGTTTTTGTTGCTTAGCTTCATTTTTAGCTTTTAAATCATTTTCTTTTTCTTCTAGTGTTTCTTTGGTTTTATTTAGTTTAGTTTGAGCATTATTTTTTTCTTTTTTGGCTTCTTCAACAGCTCTTAATGCTAGATCTACCTCGCGAGATTTTTGTACTAAATTATCACTACTTTGTTGTAATGCTTGTTGTACCTTTTTTAATTTATTTGAAGCCTCTTCTTTTATGGCGCTTGCCTCATTTAATTCTCTGATTGCAATATCAAGAGCTTGTTGTTTTAAATTAACATCTTCACTTTTTAATTGTAATTGTTCTTTAGCTTGATCTAAGAGTTTTTCTTTTTCTATAACTTCCGCATTTAAAAAATCCATTTTTTTCTTAGCTTGGCTATAGCTAGCTTCTGCTGAATTTTGTTGTTTTTTTAAACCTTCTAACTCGTTCTTTAATGTTTGCAAGGCATTATTTTTTAGATCAAAATCTT
This sequence comes from Mycoplasma sp. 2575, assembly GCF_053851635.1. Taxonomy (NCBI): domain Bacteria; kingdom Bacillati; phylum Mycoplasmatota; class Mollicutes; order Mycoplasmatales; family Mycoplasmataceae; genus Mycoplasma; species Mycoplasma sp. 2575. The sequence goes on along the minus strand of NZ_JBSQBB010000012.1, from coordinate 2,327 downwards.
GTTCTGCTTGTTTAAGTAATTCTGATGCCTGTTTTTCTTTTTGTTTAGCTACTTCAAGATCATGCGATATTTTATCTTTAGCTTGTTGCTTGTTGCTCAATTCCATACTTTTTTTATTAATATCACTTTCGATATTTGAAATTGATTTTTTGGCATATTCATTATCTGTTTTAGCATCAGCCAATATTTTTTTAGCTTTTTCTAATTCGCTAGTTTTTGATAACAATTTTTCTGATTTTTCAATAAAAATCTTATTTGCAAAATCAAAATTTGATTGAATTTTTTTATGTTCTTGTTTTGCTATTTCTAATTCCTTTTTAGCTTCATCATATGCTTTTATTAAACTCGCAAATTCCGCTTCTAGCTTTATTTGTTCATTTTTGATTTCTTCTAACTTAATCCTAGACTCACTATTTTTTGCTTCAAGATTCTCGATATTTTTCATTATCTCTACAAACTTATTTTTAGAATTTTTTTGTTCTTTTTTGATATATAGCAATGCTTTTTTAGCTTCTTTTAACTGCTTTTGTTTTTGCAAAATAATTATGTTATATTTAGATATATCTTCTGTTTTTTGTGCAATTGATTTATTCTTGTTATAACGTGCATAGATAAATGCTGAAATACCTGCGACCACCAGCCCTGTTGACAATCCTAAACACAATGCTAATGTACCCTTACTTCTTCTCATTATTAAATACCGCCCTAAACATTTTTATTAATTGATTCTATTTATTAGTTTTTAGCATACTAATAATCTCAAATTATATATATATATATATATATATATATATGAACGAATATCGTCTAAAACAGGGCGCTTTTTAGCTTTTTCTAGTGATTTTACTATCAAGAAGGCAGTTGTTTATTGAAAGCATTCTATTGATTTATTTCCTATGTTTATCATAAAATTTTTATGTTTTAGAAAACAAAAAAACATCTTGAAATATAACAAGATATTTTTTGTTAAAACATTTTTTGTTTTCATTTTGATAAACTTCATTAATTATTATAGATTTTTAAATAACTGATAGCTTATTTTTTATTTGTTCTAATTCCTTAATTTTATGCTCTAATATTTTTGCTTTTGATAATACATCCGTCGCCAAAAATGAAATTGCCTTATCCGTATTTTCAACACTTGCTTGAATATCTATAATTTGCTGTTTAAACGACTCTTTTTGCTTAAACAACGAAGCTAATTCATTTTTAGCATTTTGATATTTTTGTATTAACATTTCTTTTTGTTTATTTAAATCTTTATATTCACTGTCAATCTTATTAAGATTTTCTGAGTTCATAATTTGTTCTTTTTTATTTGCAATTTCTAGAACTTCTTCAAGTTTCGCTTTGTTAGATTCTAATGTTTCTTTTTCTTTAAATAGGTCTATATATTCTTGTTTTACTTGATTAAATTTTTGGGTTCTGCGCTCTACTAAAATGTTTGCGGCTTGAAAGTTATTTAAGGCATAATTGTAATTTTCTCTATCCTTTGTTAGCTCTTTATAAGTTTCAGCAACCTTTTTTTGATTATTTATGTTTTTAGTACCAATCTTATTATTATATTCATCAAACGAAGCTCGAAAGGCTTCATAAGCAATACGAACTTGCTTTTCAGTGTCTTCTAATTTTTTAGCTACAGAAGAAATTTTTTCATTTAAATCACTAATTTGTTCAGGAATTTGATTCGATAATTGGTCTTCAACATTATCCTTATTTTCCTTTTCACTCATAAAATAATGGTAATAATCTTGTACATAAGAAACTAAACCCTTTATTACTTCAACATCTTTAATTTCATTTTTTAGCGCTTCGTTTAATTGATTATTAATTTCATCATACTTAGATTCTAGTTTTTTAGTATCCTCTTTATATCAAGGTAATCGTTCCTCTAATTCGGATTTACTTTCATTTATATGATCTAAATCTTGCTTTAATGATTCATATTCTTTTCGAACTTTTTCCAATTCCTTTTCTTTTTCAGCAAATTGCTCGTGTACTTTTTCATGTTTAGGTCTGAGAACAAATCTTATATAACGACCAAACTCTGCTGCCGTTTCCCTAGCAGCAATGTGCTCATTAACTGCCTTTATAAGTTGTTCATTCATGTTTTTTAATTTTTCGCTAGCTATAACTAATTGTTTATCAGATTCTTGCTTTGCTAGTTCATTTTTTGTTAAGGCTTCCTGTTTTAAGAATATATCGTTTTCTTTTTGCTTGATTCTTTTCTTTATTTGTTCTAAATCAGATGCTACATTTAATCTATTTTGAGTAGTTTGATCTAATAACTTCTTAGATTTTTCAAGTTGTAGTGAGGTATTTGCAAG
>NZ_JBSQBB010000011.1:0-27485 GCF_053851635.1 Mycoplasma sp. 2575 | reverse complement strand
AATTATGCAAAATGTATAATTAAACAAATTCAAAATATCGGTGGCTCATTTTTCATGCTAATTAATGAATTTACAAATATTGTTAAAAAAAATAATAAAAAGTTTATAATTATAAAGCAATATATAGTGTTGCCACCATAGCCAAATGGCCAAGGCATAGGTCTGCAACACCTTGATTACCGGTTCGAATCCGGTTGGTGGCTCCATTTAATGCGCCCGTAGCTCAATTGGATAGAGTGTTTGGTTACGGCCCAAGAGGTTGCGGGTTCGACTCCTGCCGGGCGCGCCATTTCAATAAAATGACCAAAAAAACGCGAATGCGTTTTTTTATTTATTTCATTAGATAAAATTAAATTGTGAATAAAATACAATTAATTCACAACTACTTAATTTTAGGAGTACTTAAAAATGAAAGATCAAATGAAAGATAAATTTAAAAATGTTATAGTTAAAACACCAGCTTCTTCAATGACAATGGGAATAACATCGGCTCCTGAATTAGGGAAGCCAATTTATAGTCTAGCTCTAATTCAACACGAAAAATATATTGATGCTCTAAAAAGCTGCGGCGTAAATGTTACCATTTGTCCAAAAAATGAAGATTTTCCTGACTCATGTTTTGTTGAAGATACAGCTGTAATTGTTACAGGAGAAATTGCAATATTATCTAATCCTGGTGCAGCATCACGTAATGGCGAAAAACATGAAATGCTGACATATCTAGAAAAATTCTTTGACAAAGACCACATTTTTAAAATCGAAGCCCCTGGAACGCTTGATGGTGGTGATGTTATGATGGTTAAAGATACTTATTACGTTGGTATGTCTGATAGAACAAACCGCGAAGGCATTCGACAATTTCATAATATTTTAGCTAGTGTAGGAAAAAAATGCATTCCAGTTCCTATGACAGAAATGCTACATCTAAAGACTGGCGTTAATTATCTAGAACATAATAATCTGTTAATTTCTGGGGAATTTATACACTACCCAACATTTAAAGAATTTAATCAAATTATTGTTGATAAAAGCGAAGCATATGCTGCTAATTGCATTTGAGTTAATGAGACAGTGATTGTACCAGAAGGATATCCACATACTCTAAAAGCAATTCAAGATTTAGGAATTTACAGGGTTATTACTTGTGATACATCTGAATATAAAAAATTAGATGGCGGACTAAGCTGCTTATCGTTAAGATTTTAAAACACTAAACTGGGTTCAAACCCAGTTTCTTAATGTTTTAAATATAAAATAAAGCAATGAAAATTATTGCTACATATATATCAAAACATAATTCATATGTTTAATAGGTACTTCTTTATATTAAATAAAGTGATCAAAATGTGTTAAAACAAAAAATAAAAGCATGCTTGTGGGTTGCATGCTAATATATTTTTTTTATGAAATATAATTTAATTATAAAGCATATATTTTTTTTATTAATAACTTTGATTAAAAACAATTTAAAAACTCAAAAAAGAGCTTTTTATAGTCATTTACACCAATATTTTCAGGTCTAGACATTGGATGAATTTTCAATCTCTTTAATATTAATAAAACAGTGCTTTTATTATATTTTAATATCAAATTATTAACTAATGTTTTTCTCTTGAATTGAAAACATAATTTTAAAAAATCTAAAAAGGGCGATAATTCAAAATCTATATTATCAGCAAAATCAATTCTTACAACCATCGAATCAACCTTTGGGCTGGGATTAAAATCAGAAGATTTTGCAACAATAACCTTTGAAACATTAGCAATACTTTGAAGCGCAACGCTTAATTTAGAATAGGTTTTTGAATTAGGCTTTGCAATTAATCTATCCCCCACTTCTTTTTGCACCATTATAACAGCATGTTTAACATATTTATAATTATCAATTAATTTAAATATAATGGGAGATGTAATATTATAAGGAATATTACCGACAACGACTTTTTTAAATTTTGAGACCAAATCAGCATCTAAAAAATCTTTATTTAAAAACTTAATATTTTTTGGTACTTCCTTGTTAATTCATATATCATATAAATCTTTATCTAATTCATATGCTTCAAGACTTTTTACCTTATCAATCAGCAAATTTGTAATCGCCCCCAAACCGGGCCCAATTTCAATAACGTTTTCATTTTCCACGTCAGCTGATTCAACAATTTTTTGTTGAATTTTTTTATTAATTAAAAAATTTTGCCCAAAACTTTTTTTAGCCCTTATTTGCATTTTCTATACACCAAAAACCTTTCTAACATTTAGTCTTACCTGCTTTACAAGTAACTCCTCATCTATGCCCTTAAGATTGGCAATAAATTGGTATGTATATTTGACATATGGACTAATATTTGGTTTACCGCGCATCGGTGTTGGCGCTAAATATGGTGTATCTGTTTCACACAAAATTCTATCAATAGGAATATTAATAACAGCTTCTTGTAAAGCTCTTGCATTTTTAAATGTTACTACGCCAGAAATTGAATAATATATATTTTTATAAGGCAATGTTTTCTTAACAAAATCAAGATCCCCACTAAAGGAATGAAAAATAATATTTATATCATTAAATTCAGAATTCTTAATTATTTCAAAAGCATCATCTAAGGCATCACGAACATGAAGCATTGCAGAAATGCCATGTTTTCTAGCTACATTTAATTGTGAAATAAAACTTTCCTTCTGAATTTCTTTACTTGGAGAATTATCATAATGATAATCAAGTCCAATTTCACCAATAGCAATAACATCATCATTGATGATAGACTCAATAAAATTGCCATCGCTACTTCCAACTGCTTCAGTAGGATGAATCCCAATAATTGGGTGTAAAAATTCTTTATCTTTTTTGCATAAATTAATAACTTCAACTGAATCGTTTTTCGAAGTGCCTACAATAAAAAGCTTTTCCATATCTTGCTTCTTTCAATCTAAAATAACACTATATGGTTCATCATAATATTCCTTAAAAGGATGAGTATGGACGTCTACGTATTTCATTTTATTTTATAACTCCTCCAACAATTGTTTAAAAATTAAAAATATTTTCTCTTTTCATACACTTTTTTTAGTAATATAAAAATTTTCATTTTTATGCAAGAAGTCTGACACTACCTTTATAACAGCAATTCTTATTCCTAATAAATTAGCGCAGTGTATTAAAGCACAAGCCTCCATATCTAAGATCCCAATATTTTCAAAATTATCCTTAATTTTTTCAATATCATTTTTAGAAAAAAACTTATCAGCAGACAATAAATCAGTGTTTTTTAGACCTAAAATGCTATTAACTTCCTTAGATAAAATGGAATTTGTCATAAACTTGTATTGATTATTAGGTAATTGGCCTAGCTTGTAATTCGGTAATTTAGTCAGATCAACATCAAAATAATATGAATTTTCAATGATAAAAGCATCGCCAACATTAACATCTAAAATGCAACCCGCCGGCCCAATATTAACAATCTTTTCAACCTGATAATCTTTTTCTTTTAACTTAGCAATGCTTTGTGTTAAGCCAAATGAGGAATTAACCTTACCAACACCGCAATACAATAATGCAAATTCTTTTTTTGAATAATTTGATAAGCACAAATGTAAGCTTGTATTCTCATTTTCAAATAAATTATCTTCTAAAAAGAAAATATTATTTAAAATATCTATCTCACCTTTTTCAGCAACAACAAATAGGCTAATTTTTTTCATTTTATTTCCTTATAATATAATAATTTATAATAAAAAATTCTTGGGAATTCCAAGAACTTATTATACATATGAATTAAGCTACTAAACCGTATTTTTTTAAAGTTCTAGCATTTTTTGCTGTTACTCTAACAGTTTTCTTTGTGCCATTTTCAGTTAAAACAGTTACTTTTTGCAAGTTAAGGTCAAATGTTCTTTTTGAGGTATTCAAAGCATGTGATCTCTTGTTTCCACTCAATGGTTTTTGACCTGTTAATTGATCTCTTCCTGGCATTATTATCTCCTTAATTTTGTAAAACAGTATCTTTAATATTTTATATTAAATTAATTTTTTTTTTAATTTTTGTTCATATTCACATTTAGAAAATAAATTAAATAAACTAAATTACCTGTTTTTGCCATTTTTAGAGACGCTTATTTTACAATATTACTTTAACAACACTTTAAAGTTAATAATTATTTTTTTAAGTAATATGAAAATTTTATTTTATTATAATTTTACACAGTTAATTATGGAGGTATATTATATGCTAGAAGCAAAAAATAAACTTAGCAAAAACAATACTATTAACTTAATTTTTGGCATTTTTGTGGGATTAACATCACTAGGTTTTTTGATCCTTAATATTCTTTCATACAAAGAAAAGGACAATTTTGACAATGAAATACCAACTTTATATTTAGTTTTTAAACGTTTTTCATCATTATTTTATTTTACCTATTTATCAAACTTTTTATTAGCTGCAACCCTAATTTCAGTGGCACTAAAACCAGAAAATGAAAAAGCAAAACAAATGTTTTTTATCTCTGTTGTATTAATTACAGTTACTTTTTTAATTTATTGAACCTTAATCTCATATCGAAGGGAAACATGAGAAAACTGAGTTAATGCAATCAAATCCCTAACAACTCATGCAATTAATCCTACCCTTGGTTTTATTGGTTTATTTCTAATTAAAAAACAAATAAAAATAACTTTTAAAACAATTTTAACAGCAATGCTAATTTTGTTTGGATACTTCATGTTTGCATTTATTTTGTACTTTGCAACATTTAATAAAATTAAGGAAAATCATGGTGTTATTATTTATACATTTCTAGATTTTAAAAATCCTTTCTTTTATAAAGGAAATAATAAAGGAATAATTATTGTTTTAGATATATTAATTTTCGCTTTAGGATTTGTTATTCCAATTGCCCTATGTGCTTTTTGAAAGGCAGTATATAGAATTAAATACATAAGCCGCAAAAACAAAAATCTTCAACAATCAAAATGCATAAATATTTCTGAAAATAAGTAGAAATTATTTAATTAAATTTTTAAAAACCAACTTCCGTTGGTTTTTAATTTTGGATACTTATTAGGCCGTTATTCATTAATCGCTTCTCTTATTAAATAGATTTGATCATCAATTCAAACTGTGTCGCCTACTCTAATAGTAGCATTTCGGCCTTTAGGAATTCTATCGTTTATTTTTACTTTGTGAAATGACAAAAATATTTTAGCCATTCCGCCGGTGCGACAAAGGTTTATTTTTTTGAGAAATTGACCCAATTTAATTTCGCTTCCGTAAATTTCAATTTTCATTAAAAACCCCTTTGCGGTGTAATTAAATGATAAAGTTTAGGATTTGATTGTGATGTTATAACAATTCGCATCTTATCAGCAGTGAATGACAGCTTTATCTCATCATCAAAACTTTGAATAGCATCTTTTAAAAATTTTGAATTCAACGCCAATTTAAGCTCGCTATCATTATAGCTAAATTTTTGTGTTTTAATCTCGGCATTAGCTATCTCATCACGTGTGGATGATATTGTTAAAATATTGTCATTAATATGTAATCTAATCTTATTATAATTTTCTGAAATAATAACCGATGCCTTGTTTAATAAACTATTTAGCTCCTTTTTAGTAATAATCAATTCATAAGCGAATGATTTCGGAATAATTCTAGATACGTCAATATAAACTTGGTCAACGACTTTTGATTCGATCACTGTTCCGTCTAACTCAAATAATATTTTTTGATCTGAAATATTCAAAATAACATCACCACTATAATCAAAATTCAAAACATCTTTTAAATTCTTAGCAAGTATTGATATATTAAAATTAACATCATCAGCAATCTCAGCAATTTCTTCAGCATAACGGTATTTGTCAGTTGCAACTAATTTAAACTGGTTATTTTGAGCAGATATATTGATACAACATAAAATAATATTTGTTTCAAGTGTCGAAGCTGAAACAGAAACATTTTTTACCATATTTTTCAGTTTTTGTCAACTAATTTTAACTTGGTCACCATAAACAGAAAAATCAATAACTGGATATTCAAAAAGATTATATAAATTTATTGAAAAACGTTCGTTTTCAGTGATTAATTCAAGAGTATTTTCCTTTGATTTCAAAATAATATCGTTATCTAACTTTTTGACTATGTTTCTAAATAATGAAAGATCAACAAGAATTTTGCCGGGAAGAATAATTTCAGCATCAAGCGATACATTTATGTCGTGTTTAATGCTGATTGATCCGTTTGATCCAATTAATGTAATTTTATTTCCTTCAGCACTAAGTAATATGCCTTTTAATTCTGGCATAAAAGGATTGGCATCTATTGCTTTTGCCACCCTTTCGATAGCAGCATCTAATAAAAGTTTATTAATCTTTAATTCCATGAACTCTTACTCCTTAAATTGTTATATTACTTTTTTTAATGTATTTTGAATTTTTTCAATAGCAGTTTTTATAGCAGAATTACTTTGTAAATTAGCATCAACTCAGTTCAAAGAAGCAATAACAGTAGAGTGTGCTTGATCCCCGACAATCTTACCTATTTCCTTCAAAGTAAAATCAAAATTATGTTTCAATAAATAAATAACTATTTTTCGAGGCATTACAACTTCTTTAACTCTTGTTGGGCTAGATATTTTCTTTTTATCAATGCCATAGTATTTACTTACTGTTTCAATAATTTTTTCAGGGGTTATTGTTTCAGCAGCTTTTGTGACATTTTTAAATATATTTTGAATTGTCCTTAAATCATATGTAAAGAAATCATCACCATCAGCAAATAATTTGATGCGACTTATTGCTCCTTCAAGCGCTCTAATTGATGAAGAAAAGTTTCTTGCTATATATCTAAATGATTCCTCTTCTCATAAATCAGGGTTTACATCATTCTCTTTAAGTTTAAATTTTAAAATGCTAATAACATCCTCAACACTTAAGTCATTAATTTCAGTTATTAGACCGCCCTCAAATCTTGTCAGGAATCTTTGCTCAAAGCCACCAAGTTGGTTCGGTTGCTTATCAGCACAAAAAATAATTTGATTTTTTTGTGTCTTCATTGTGTTAATAATATTAAATAAAACATTTAAGGTGCTTTCTTTATTACCGTATTGTTGAACATCATCAAACATTAAACAATCATAAGAAGTCAGTTCGTCAACAATTTTATTAATTTGCTCTTGATTTCTTGATTTAAGTTGTTCCACTAACTTTCGGGTTAGATTGTCCGGATTGATGTATAAACATGTTTTATTTTTCTTCTTAAATTCGTTGCCAATAGCATGTAATAAATGTGTCTTACCTAACCCGCTACTCGAATAAATGAACAAGGGATTAAAACTATCGTTATATTCATTACAAATTTGTTTAACCGCCTTAAAAGTTATCTTGTTAAAGTTGCCAATAAAATAATTGCTAAACGTTAAATCATTTTTAACATTAGTTATCTTTTCAGAATTAATGAACTTATGAGCTTCCTCATTATCAATGATCTTTTTTATTTCATTTATAGATGAAATCAAAACAACTACTAATTTTTTTTCTAGTGTATTAATTACTGCTCGTTGAATAGTTTGAAGATATGTTTGTTTAACATAATCAATAATATATGTTGGTGCTAAAATATAAGCATTATTTTCATCAGTACTAATTAGTTGAAGACGAGAAAAAAAAGTTTCATAAACCATTTCATCGCTAGAGTTATTTTTAAGTTCATTTTGAAGTATTTTATTCTCTACATTTAGATTCAATTGAGCTTCTTGGTATTTCATATAAATATAAATTATATTTTAAATTGATGCAAAACTATTTTTTTTAATTAAACATAATGTATTTACATACATTTTATTAACACTTTTATTATTATTTTCTTTCTTAAATTAAGTTGAAAAAAAATAATAAAATAAATTATCAACAAATAAAGATACTTAAATGAGTAGTTTGTTAAAAACTTTTATTAGAGGTTAGCTAAAAAACATAAAATAACACTAAAGTAAATTATTAATTAATAATTAATAAAATGCAAGGGGGATTTTTGCTTTTTTGGTAAAATAATATAAGTATTTTTACATAATAAATATTTTTGAAAAGGAGAGAAAAATGAAAAGAACATACCAACCTAAAAAACGTAAACATATTAAGGTGCATGGTTTTATGGCTAGAATGCAAACAAAAAATGGCCGTAAAGTTCTTGCAGCAAGACGTGCAAAGGGAAGACATAAATTAACTGTATCAGATGAAAAATAATTTGATGCTTTTTGTTTTAACTTTAAATTAATAATTTTGCATTATGAATAAAAAAAATACTGTTAAAAAAAATTGAGAATTTCAAAAAATTCTTAATGGACATAATCAAGTCATTTCACGAAATTTAATTGTTTATTTTACTAAGTCGCAATTTTTCAGATGCGGAATTTCAATTCCAAAGCAGTTTGCTAATGCTGTTGAAAGAAATCACTACCGCAATCAGATCAGATCGATTCTAAGAAAAATGGACATAAGTCAAATTAATTACGACACCGTTATAATAGCAAGAAAAAATTTTCTCCATCTCAATTGAGAGGAAAAAAACAAAGCTATTCACAAAATCTATGAAAGGATAACCGATGGCAAAAAGAAGTAGTTCTAAGCACTATGATTCTTTTCGGATTAACCAATCTCCTATTGATAAGCAACCAAAGGCTGTCTGAAAAAAAGTTTGAAAATGAATTAGGGTTGTTCTAATATTCATCATTATTTCTATCGGCCTAGTAGGTTGCGTGCAATCAATTGCAACAAAATCGGGAACTAAAGTTGGTTCAGGACAAGAAATATATACAAAGAACGACTATGTTTCACCAAACATCGCAACACTAAGATGGAATAAAGATCGCAATGAATTCTATGTTCCAAACATCAATACAGAAACCGGCATAGTGGCAAATACTTATCTTGGCCTAGAAGATCACGAACAGATTAATCAGTTAAGAAAACAAGATGCTCAAACCGGTGGACAATATGGTATATATGGTGGTACATCATTTGCATTGCAATTACAAAAGCCAAAAAATGACAATGCCGCTTTATCAAACAAGCCAGATGATTGACAAAATATCTCTAACATCGAAATAAAAAACGAAGATGGGCATAGAGGTGTTATCTATGGTAATGGTTTAAACAACATTTATCTTAATTTTGGTAATAGTAAGGGTGAAGGAAAAACAAAAGCATATACCCCTGTAAGTAAATTAACCGATATTTACCTACCTAACTCAATTGTTTTTGAAACATATGAGAAAAAAGTTAAGGTTCCCGGTTCAAATGAAACAAGAACAGAATTTGTCACTGACTATTCACACGTTAAAGATTTAAACCTCTCAAGAGTTGAATTAACTGGTGTAAATGGTTCAAATGTTTATAACGTTTTTCTAGCGGATATATACACAACATTATTAGCAGAAACATTTAAGATTTGAGTAGACCAAGATAATAATAGATCTGATTTCGCCAAGGCAATCTCTAAAAAATCAGGAAAAAGTATTTCTCAATTAAGAGCGTTAGATAAATATAGTTTAATTAGCGAATGGAATAATTTCATTCTTAGTTATAAAAATTCAATAGGTCCCGCAAAGGGAATTAGCGAAGAAGAAGGTAAAGAATTAAATAAAATCTTTCTTTCGGTTTCATCTGTTATGAAAAACTATGCTTCATTAACCTCTCTAAATGAATCATTATTTAAGGTAAATGATAAAAAAATCGGTAGGGAAATCAGCGTATTTAACTTTTCCTCAATCAATGATGCAGGAAATTATGCTCCTGATGCCTGAAAATTTAAATTAATGGCCTCAGATGCATTTGTACCCAACAAGCCAATAACTACCTATAAAGAACACTGGGAACAAGGTCCTTTTTATGGCTTCTTTGTATATCCAGTTGCTCAGTTTATGAACTCCATAATTAGACCGTTAGGAACTACTGGATGAAGCGTGGTACTGGCGTTGGTTATCACAGTTATTTTTGTTAGAATTATCACTTTCTTCCTTACAACTAAAACAATATTTAGCGCAAGTAAGATGGAAGAATTAAACCAAAAGAAAGCAAAGATTGAAGCTAAATATGATGCTTACAAGGGCGATAAACAAATGAACCAACGTAAGCAAATGGAAATTAGTGAATTATACAAAAAAGAAAAAATTTCACCGCTCTCACAACTTGTCTCATCATTTATAACCCTCCCAATATTAATTGTTGTATTTAGAATAATTTCAACTTCTCCAGAAATTAAACAATCCACATTATATACAATACAGCTTTCAGCTACTTCAATTTATAGAATATTTAAAATTGGTGAGCTCCAATATTTACCAATTGTTGTTCTGTCAATTGCAGTTCAATTAATAGCTCAATTTATGCCTAAAATTCTTAAACTAAAGAAGAAGAAATCACTTCAAGCTGACGCCTATCAACGGGCTGCAATAAAAAAATCAAATAAAAAGGCATTTCTAATTCCAATTATATTTGCTTTTATAGGGATATTTTTTAGTGCTGGTTTGCAAATATACTGAATAATAGGTGGTATATTTACAATTCTTCAACACGTTGCTGTTCATTACATTCAAAAAACAAGATGATATAAAAATAAATTGCAACCTTTCCTATTCAAATAATTTAAATATAAAAATAACGAGCTTTTTTAAGAAAGCTCGTTATTTTTATAGTCTATTTTTTTAATTTGTTTCCATGCTTTTCTTTTTTTATTTTTTGATGCAAATCATACATTTTAATAGCAGAAACTATCATACAATATAACGACAAAAAGGGAATAATAAATATTGCAGATAATAAGAAATAAATATGTAGCCTTGCATTATTGTTTTTTTTAGCATATTTCAATCCTAAAATAGATGAACTAATAACGAAAACTATACTAAAAATAAATAAAATTGTTATTACAATATAAACCGGATTAGATGTTCATTTTCCATAATTATTTTCATTGCCATTCAGGTATATAGCCAATAAAATGCTAATAAATGCACACAAAAAAACAATAAAACAAATGCTAGCTCATGACTGCATCTTATACAATTTTCCAACATAATTATTCTCAGATTTATCAATTTGTTCCATAATATAACTCCTAAAGTTATTCTACCTAATCACAATATAATATATAATTTTAATATTAATTTTTATTTTGCTAATCAAAAAATGTAATTCATTTTATAAATAAAGAAGGTATAATGAAACTAAAAGACTATATCTCGATATATTTTCTTAAGACCAAAAAAATTTCACAGAAATACCGCAAAAACGAAACAGTAACACTACAGTTTTTTCAACGTCACAATAATGTAAAATTATGTGGGATAAATGAGGTCATTAAATTGTTGTGTAAAAACACTGATACGTCTAAATACACAATAAGATATCTTGAAGAAGGGTCAATAATACATAATAGAGAAGTCGTACTTGAACTAGAAGGACATTACTATGATTTTGGCATTTGAGAAGGCATTATAGATGGCATTCTTGCCCGGCAAACTTCAATTGCCACAAATGCACACAATGTTATTAAGGCAGCTAATGGAAAAAATGTTGTAAGCATGGCTGATAGATCAGATCATTATATAAACCAGCTAAATGATGCGTATGCTCTTAAAGTTGGTGGAATATATAACCATTCTACTCTTGCATCATCCAATTACGACCTAAAGCATACGTTTGGCAGTATGCCGCATGCCTTAATTCAAATGTTTGAAGGAGATATCGTTAAGGCAATTAAGGCTTACCATAAAACATTTCCAAATGATGACCTTTATGCTCTTGTTGATTTTCATAATGACGTTATTTCAGACTCACTTGCCTGCTTAAAAGAATTTGGCAAAAAACTCAAGGCAGTAAGAATTGACACCTCGAAAGCATTAATTGACAAAATGTTTATTGAGGGAGAAGCAGAATATGGTGTTACCCAAAATCAAGTAAAGAGATTAAGAGAAGCTCTAGATAATAACAATGGAAAACATGTTAAAATAACTGTTTCATCAGGATTTAATGCTAAAAGAATTAAAGAATTTGAGGATGAAAATACACCGGTAGATACATACGGCGTTGGAGCATCATTATTGAAAGTATGAATAAATTTTAGTGCCGACGCAACTAAATTAAATGATAAATATATCGCAAAAGAGGGAAGAGGATATCTAAAAAATAACAAACTTAAAACTTATAGAGGGGAAATTATTTAATGGAAGAAAATCACAAGAAAAAAATAAAAGATAATATCTTTAATTTTATTGGCTACTTAGTTATTTTTCTTTTTTTAGCAATAGGAATTATTTTGTTTTTAGTTGCGTCTCATGTTTTTGGTTCTATAGGCAGGGGAGGAACTATAGCATCATATATCTTTGGCTCAATTTCGCTTATTTTATTTATCCTAATAATAATAAAAATATTTCTAATTATTGCTTCAGAAAACAAATACGCAAAAAACGCAATTGATGTCAATAAAATATTTGAGGGCGTAGAGCTAGATGAAGAAGAAAAAAACACCCACAACTTATTTTTAGAAGAATATCATAAAGAAATATCAAGTCTAAATATCTACTTTGGCGCCTTTGTTTTAATTGAACAAAAACATTATAAAAAAGACATTGATATAAATCATCCAAAAGTAAGAATGCTTATTGAACAAATGATTATTGATGGTATAAAAAAATATGGTTTTTTTGACCTATATCTTGTAATTGAGTTTTCAAAGACAATTAATAAAAAATTTATTTGAAAAGGCGACCATAAAAAGTATAAAATCTACTTTGAATATATAAGAAAAATATATCACATTGCTGATGATTACATTTATAACAAATATTTTATTTAAATAAAATTAAAAATTTATAAACAACATTACCTGACCATTATATTTGGTCAGTTTTTTTATAATTGATGCTATGTTAAAACAAAAAAGGCCCGGATCATATACAACGATTTGAGCCTTGGCTTTTTTTGTAAAATAAAGTAAATTATTGGTTAATTATTTTTATCATAATTTTCAGAAATGGTTATTTCATGTTCCAAATCGGCTACTATTTGGGGGATTAATGATGCGTCGCTAATTTGAGCACCCGACGCGCGATGATGGCCACCACCACCCCACTTAACAGCTACGTTTCTTACGCAGGCACCATTTGATCTAAATTCACATCTAATTTGATTTTCCTTTTCTTGCGTAAAAAATACTCATGCCTTGTTATCATCAATTGAGGAAAGCAAAAAAGGTCGATTTGCTTTTAATGGGTCATAAATCCCAAGTTTCTTCTGATCCTTTAAGGTAAAGTAAAATGATACAACGCCATTTTTTATATTCATATTTTGTTGAACAAAAGCGTTTATTTTAATATCCTCCAATGTTTTTTTGGCCATATTTTCATGTAGTAAATCTTTATTAGCGTTATGAGATCATAATCAAGCAACTAAAAACATTGTCTTATCATCAGTTAGGTTAGTTGTAAGTCTAACTGAATCTGTATAAATTCCTAAATATAAATATGTCGCTGCTTGTGCATTAACTTTTCAATTTAATCCATATGCAATTTCAGCCACCTGTTGTGCCGCTGCAGGAGAGTACTTATCAACCCAAACCAACGAAGCATTTAAGTCGTCATCATTAGGATGATGATCGATTCTAATAATATCATCAAACAGATTATTATCTAAATATTCACGGCACTCTAATCTTTCTTTAAAATTAGCATCAACAATAATAGCTAACGAATTTTCAAGTTTCTTAAATTCCAATTTATCCATTGAAAAATCAAGGTATGAATAAATTCCTTTGGAATCACCTATAGTATAAACATTTTTATTAGGAAAATTTTCTTGAATTAAATGCTTCATACCAAATTGTGAACCTAAACAGTCACCGTCAGGTCTTATATGATGAAAGATTACAATATTTTGGTATTTTTTAATTTTATCTTCAATTTTTTTAAATATTTCTAATCTTTCAGAACTAATTTTGATCATTTTTTAAAACCTCAGCCTTTAAGTCCTCAATTAGAGATTTCATTTCGCGTCTAGAATGACATGTTGCTCCAGCAGCAACTTCATGGCCACCACCAGGTTGGTATTTTTCACAAATGTGATTAATTCATATACCGTTTGATCTAACTCTAGCTCTAATATTGCCGTCGGGAAGATCGATAAATAATACTCAAATTTTGCAATCTCCGATGTTTGCTAAAATGCCAACATCATTAGCTTCATTATCATTTAAATTAAATTTTTCCTGAATCTTCTTAGTTACATGAAAATATAAAACCTTTCCATCACTCTTATAATTTAATAAAACATATGCAGAAAATCTAACTTTTCTTTCATCTCTTTTAGCAAGATCAAAATTAACATCCCATACTCTAAAATTATTGCCCTCATGTAAATAAGACATAACATCAAATGTTCTTTTTTGAACATATTCATATTGAAATCTTCCAGAATCTGTATTAATACCTAAATAAGTATATTTTGCTGCCTTATCAGTAACTTTTCAGTTGGACATCATCGCAATATAAGCAACTTGCTCAGCTGCTGCTGCAAATGTTGGATCTTCTCACGTATAGTCATATTCAATATCTGGATTAACAGGATGATGGTCAATTCTTAATAAATGAGTAAAGTTTTTATCAAGAATGTATTGCGCAAATTGAATCCTATTTGATGAGTTAGCATCAACAACAATGCCTAATGAGTTTTTGAAATTTTCTTTTGGTACATCCTCAAATTTATCAAAATCTCATTCAAAGAATGGAAATGCACCAATATTATCACCAAAAACGAACACTTTTTTTTCTGGGTAATTAGTTTTTATCAATTCTCTCAAACCAAACTGCGAACCCAAACAATCACCATCGGGTCTTATATGATGAAATATAAAAATATTATCATGAGATTCAATTGCTTGTTTAGCAATTTCTCAAGTATTCTTTGCCATTTTTTCTCCTAGTAATTAAAAATTAATTATTTAAAAATTTAATTGATTATTTTATTTATTATTAAATTATAAAACATAATAAAAATAATCAACTATTTTATGGTAACTAAACAATTATCAAGGTTTAGCTTAATTTAACTAGGTTGTCATGTTGATAAAAAAATAAATAAATTTAAAGCGTAAAAAAAATTAAATTCTAATATTGCTATTTGAATCTAATATCTTTTTAGTCAACAATTATTCATACTATTTTATAAAATTAATTCTTTTTATATGCCCTAATAACTGAATGATTAGAATTCAAAAATTCATAATCATATTTTTCATCTTCTAATAGATTTGAAATAGCAAATTGAAGGGTTTTGGTGCCATTACCAACAATAATATCTACATATTCCATAAATTCATTTTGATCTAAAGTAAATAAAGCATTCAAAACATTAATAGATGCTTCATCACTAGTCAAACCGTGTAAATCAATCTCTAATGAATATAGATTCATATTTTAATACTCCTTTTGACAATTTGGACAAAGGTAAGTTCCACGCCCATTGACCTTAATTTTTATAGTTTTATTTTGGCATTTTAGACATGACTTTATTCTATCGCTGTGAATCATTAAATAATCTTGATAAGAACCTATCTCGTTATTAAAACTTTCATAGGTATGAATAGTTGTTCCTCCTAGTTTGTAGCTCTTATCCATAATAACCTGGCCTTTTTCTAATATCTCTTTAAGTTTAGCTAATGGGATATTTTTTGATTTACTCAACGGGTGTATAGCGCACGCAAACAAAGCCTCATCAATATAAATGTTCCCAAAACCTGCAACATATGATTGATCCAGCAACTTAGTTTTAATAGAGCTTTCACTACCCTTCAATTTCTCAAAAAGTTCCTCGATGTTAGTATCTTTAGGTTCGAGTGCCACTTTTGATAAAGGTAATTTTTTTTCATAAGTTTCACTATCACGCAAATAAAATGTACCAAACATTCGGCTATCAAGATAATGGAGCTCGCTATTATCTTCAAATACAAATTTAGCAACTAAATGTTTATGGTTCTCATGTGGTTTTTGATAATAACGATATTTTCCTTCCATTCTTAAATGAGATAACAAAATTAAGTTGGTTTCGAATTGAAAAATAATATGCTTACCCTTATTTTTGACTTGAGTTATCTCATGCCCCCGTAAATTATTCTTATATGTTGAAGGCGAACACTCCTTAAAAAGATGCGGTTTAATAATTTCTAGGTCCTTAATTTTTTTATACAAAATGACCTCATTTAGGTTTTTAACAACCACTTTTACTTCTGGTAATTCAGGCATATTACTATTATATACTTTTAGATAACATAATGTAATATAATAAAAGTATGACAAACAAATATAAAAAATTATTTATATCAACAACTGATACCGTTTTAGGGATCGGCGGCGCTGTTAACGATGAAACTAAAGATTTAATTTATGAAATAAAAGGCAGAGATAGAAATAAAAAACTAATTATTTTAGTATCCTCTATCCACCAGGCACGAATGTTTAAACAATGAAATCCGCAAGCTGAGCAATATGCTAAAAAATATTGACCAGGTGCAACAACGTTAATCGTTAATGACCAAGGTTTTAGAATGCCAAACCATCCCTTGCTACTTGAATATCTTGAAAAAAATGGGCCAGTATATATGTCGAGTTGCAATATATCAAATGGGCCAGTATGCAAAAATATCGAAAATGCAAAAATTCTTTTTCCTGAAATAACAAATGTTTATAACTTTGGAGAAATGAGTCAAAAGCCTAGCCAAATAATTAGAGTTGAAGACGGTTTAATTTTAAGGGAGTAAATTTTATGGACAAAATTGTAAAGATAACTAGTGATCACGCTGGACATGAAGCAAAGATTAAGCTCGCTAGCGAGCTAAAAAAAGAAGGATACAAAGTAGAACTTTTTGGTTCAACAAGTTCATTATTGCCAGTCTCGTATACTGATGTTGGAATAGAATTTGCAAAGGAAACAAAAAGAGATCTTAATAAGGAGAATACAAAACTTATTGCTTTTTGCGGCTCAGGAATTGGAATATCTATGGCTTTAAATCGGTTTAAAGATATAAGATGTGCTAGAGTTACAAATGAAGAAGAAGCGAGATTATCAAAAGCCCATAATAATTCAAATATCTTGTGTATGGGAGGAAGATTATTAAAAGATAACGAAATTCTAAACATGTTTCATGCATGAGAAAATGCAGAATTTGAAGGCGGAAGACATCTTATTAGAATTAGTAAACTAGGCGAACTTGGCCAAGATGAATAATTTAAATGTATAAAATGCACAAATCAGGACTAAAGTTAGCCCTGATTTTTAATCTTATTTTATCGACCAGGCAACATAAACTGACAAAAAATATTAATTTTTTTTAAAAAATAAAACGCATACTAAAAAAAGTATTACAATAATTTAATTTATCAAAATTTAAATGGGGTTTAAGAATGAAAAAAATAGAACTTAAAGAAAAAATAAATTATATTTCTAAATATGTTGATGATTTCAATGAATTGCATAGTACAGATATAAAAATTATTATCAAAGGGTCTGCTGTTTTAAAGTTAAATGAACTTATTAAACGCAATCCCAATGACATTGATATTTGTTTTTTTAACAATGAAAATTTAGAAACAAAAAGAGCATTTATTAGATATATTACAAAAATTGGAGACTTCAAGCTACTAAGAGAAGATGATAACCTTATAACAATTGAAAATCTTGAATTTGGAAAGGTTGAATTTATTCTTTTTGAATATCTTCATGTTGATTGATTAAACAAAATTGATAGCAACCTTTACTTTGTAAATTCTGATTTTATGATTATTGGAAAAATCTTAATGCTTACATATGTTATGTCATCGTATTATCCACACAATGATAAGATGGAAAAAATCATTGCAACAATAAGCGATTTAAATCACCTTGATAATCTAACCTCATTTCTAGATAACTTCAAATTAAACAATTATAAAACCCTAATCATGAACCTCATCAATAATTCAACTCTTATTTTTATCTACTATAAATATAAGGAATTTTTATGATGGAAAAATGAATATGAAGTCTTCGAAATTCAAGATCCCGACTTGTTGCAAACTTTTAATAAGGTAAAACATATATTCAAACAAATAAATAATGATAAAGAAATTAGTGACTATATAAACTTCAATAGCAAAATAATAGAAAGCTTTTATTTAAATTTTTTTACTGAATACCAAGAATTTGACGCAACAAAGGATTTTAGCAAATTAAAAAGCACAAATATAATTTTTAAGACAGATTACTCTTGCCAAGATAGCAATAGAAGTTCTTACTCAATAAATAACTTTAATTTTGTCGAACAAAATCAAAATAGTAAAATTAATTCTTTTATACTAAACTGGTTTATTAGCAATTACCAAATTAAAAATAATAAAAAGGTAAATAATGAATATATTTTTAATTTAAAAATCTCTAATGATAGCAAGTGAGAAAATCAAGGCATTTTAGTAAATTCAGATAACCAAAATAACATTAAAACTAAAAAGATTTTGTCTATACTTAGCAAATATAGCATTCCCTATAAAATTTCCTTAAGTAAAGAATGAGCCGCAACCTGCAAGCAAGAAAATGAAATCGTTGATTTTATCATTAGCATTCCAGGGGATTTAGAAACTGATATAAATGTTAAAATCAACATCATAAACATTGTTCATATGATTCAAATAATTTATGTTTTATACAAGGAACTAAACAATGATTAATAAAACAAAATATGCCAGTTCTTTAATTATTTCAATGATTGGATCTGAGGCCTTTAAACTTGGAACAGCAATTTATATCTATAAGTTCACAAGTAGTTTTTGGCTTGTTTCCCTTTTATATTTACTAATTCAAATACCGGTCTTTATTTCATATCTACTAAATAAAAAAATTGCTTCAAAATTAAAACTAAAAAATATACTTATAGCAACTGACTTTATTAGCGTAGGTGTGCTAATGGTCATATTAATTAGCTCTTTTTTCTTCATAAAAAATAATTCACTCCAGGCTTTTTCAATATTTTTATTAATAACTAACATTATATTAAATATCATACACTCATTTAGATTCATAGCCCTTAAGTCAGTTTTATATTATTTATCAAATAACAATAAAGATATAAAAACTTACAACGTTTTAACGACTATCGCTACTGCGCTAGCTTTTCTATTGGCATCAGTGTTTTCATTTGTATTATTTACTAAATTGCCTTTCTGGTCATTAATTGTTATGAATATGATAACTTATTTAGCATCGGGGATTTTATACTTCATATTAAAGTTAAATAAGGAGCCATTGCAAACAACACCAACTATTAAAAATAATGTAGACAATTTACAACTTGAACACAACAAAAATTACAACATATGAAAATGAGTTTATACTATTGCATGTAGTCTAATTGTTGGAATATTTCTTTTTCCACGAACAGCGGGAATGTCTCAATTTTTTAAAGCTATTTCATTCAATGCAGAAGAATGATCATTTATATTAAATATTATATTCGGATCTTTTGGCCTGATTGGAAGCCTAATTTCTTTAGTGATAAGAAATAAAGATATCAAACTAAGATGAATTTTATTAGCTATGAATATTGTAATTCTAGTAGTTATTCCTATTTTATTTATATCAATTAGTAATTACATTAAAAACATAATTTATTTAGTAATAATAGGTATGCAACAACTATTTTTCTCACTATTTATTGCCATTTTTTACACAAATACATATTTGCTTTTTAAAGAAGACAAATTTAAAAAAAATACAATATGAACATTAATTTTTAAAGTTATTTCATCGTCTTTAATTATTTTATTATTAACTCTAATAACATATCAAATCAACTATTTTGTTACGTTTACCGTGTTTGCAGCATTAATACTAATTACAAGTATTGTAATTGCAGTTTCGGAAATATTTTTATCTAAACACAAAAAGAAAGAAATGTTAATTAAAAAGCAACAAGCAAACAAATAAAATACATATAAAAATATAGTTAAAAAATTAAAGAAAAATCATAAATATATCTTAATTTAAAATGGGTTTATGATTTTTTAATCTTAAAACTAAAAAACTCAAATAAAACACACTCCTTTCGGAATGTGTTTTATCTTTTTTTATCCAAGCTTGGGATTATATCACCTTCTTGATATTATTAAGATTCAACTCTTGAAGTGTCAAATTTTCCAATAATATTATGGACTCTGGATACAGTCATCCATGCTGCAGGGTCTGCCAACAGGATTTCATTTTTAATAATATTTTGCTCTAAATAAAGTGCAAAAGTTTCAATTCTAACAGTTTCAGTATTTGTATAACCGGCAGTAAGCTTATCTATATTATAACCATGTCAATAATTAATAATTTTAAGACGGTCAATAATCTTGTCTGGGTTTTTTGTATATATTTCAATTCTAATCTTACGATATTTAGGAAAAATGAGATCAATAAATGAAATGTAAATAAAAACATATGCAAAAAAACTTAAAATTCTTAAAATTAGTGCTGCAATATTAAATGGTCTATCTGATGATATTCCTAATAACTCAACAATGCTAATTGTCACAATTGAGAATGCTCCAAAAATCAAGGCAACAATTGTTGAAATATGACCCACTGATTTTTGTTTAACTCTAGAAATATAATAAATTATAAAATCTCCGCCAGCAGTAGAAGCTGAATTTTTTCATGAAATACCACTTGCCGATCCGGCCATACAAGCACCAATAACAGCATAAACAATAATTGGCCATGTTGGATTGGCGTAGCCATTTTCAATAATATTTTTAAAATGATTTAATTGATTAAATTGAGACTGGGTAATTTGATGTATATATCCTAACTCTTTGATTACGCCTGCCTCTAAAGAATTATTAATACTTAATAAATATAGACCATCCTGAGATGTTGGATTTGTATTAATTCATTGGAACAAATGACGATATGAATTTTGATAAGTTCCATATGATTCTCAAGGAATTAATGATTTAAATTCATTTGTAAAACGGGAATCAACTGGAGAAATTCAATTAATATAATAAATCGAAATTTTATTAAAGAAATGTCCAATTGGCCCAATTAATAATATCGATTGAAACGCAACTTGCCATAATAATCAGTATGTCGTTAAAATCATAAATAATCGTGAATTTTTCTTTCAAAAAGCAATTATTAAGGGTAAATTCATAAAGAAATAAATAAAAGCAAAATATGGTGCAGTTGATGAAACTGTAAATGTAATTGCTTGAACTATAGCTGAAACCCCGGTTGCAACCGTTGCCGCCTTAGCTAAAAATGTTGCGATAGCTATATTGTATAAGATAGCTGAACAAAAAACAAAGAACATCTTCTTAGGAAACTTTTTCCATACATTAAAGAAATTAACTCCATAAGGATTTATTTCATAAGGTAATTTTGAAGGGTTCTTTTTACTTTTTCGCTTTTTTTCCTCGTTAGATAATGCTATATATTCTTCTGATTTAAGTTGTTTTTGTTTAGCTAAATCTATATTCTTTTGTTCTGGACTTAGGTTATTAATTTTGCACGTCTTTTTCATATGTCCTCAATATAATAAAAAATAATAACACTTTTTTAAAAAATAAAATGATTATGTATTAATATACATAAAAAATAAAACAGCTAACTAAAGCTGTTAAAAATTATTTTAATGATAGAGCTTTTTTGGCTGTTTCCACTATCGAAGTAAATGATTCAGGATAGTTAATTGCTAATTCTGAAAGCATTTTTCTATTGATATTTATATTTGCTTTATTTAATCCTTCGATTAGTCTTGAATATGTAATGCCATTTGTTCTTGCTGCTGCGTTAATACGAGCAATTCATAATTTTCTGAATTCACGTTTAACTTGTTTTCTATCTCTAAATGCATATGTTCATGATTTAACAACAGCTTGCTTAGCAACTTTATAACCAATAGATTTGTGTCCTCAGTATCCCTTAGCAAGTTTTAATCATTTAACACGTCTTCTTCTTGTTACTACTCCGCCTCTTGTACGCATAATATTTTCCTTTCCAAATAATTTATTAAAAAATTAAATTAATTCTTTATATCTCTTAAAATCTGATGCTGATAAGGTTGATGATTTACGAGATTGACGTTTTTGCTTAGTTGTTTTGTTTTGAGCTAAGTGTGAACGATATGCATTTCCACGTTTAACTTTACCTGTTGCAGTTATTTTAATTCTCTTCTTTAAACCGCTCTTGGTTTTCATTTTTGGCATGTTATTCTCCTTGTGGTTGTGAAGGTTCGTTATTTTTTTTGTTAAAGGCTTCAACTTTCTTTTTATCTTTTTCGATATACATATCTAAAAAACGTTCATTTACTAAAGTTGGCTCTTTTGATACTTTTGCAATGTCCTCGACAAGCGCATAAAACTTATCTAAAATTTCGTGCCCCAAATCAGTTCTGCTACGCTCACGACCCCTAAATTTAACCGACACTTTTACACGATTTCCCTCCAAAATAAATTCACGCACTTTGCGTGCCTTTGTTTCAAGGTCATGTTGTCCAATTAAAGGGGTTAATCTTATTTCGCGGTTAATAGTTACTGACTGTTTTTCCTTAATTGCTTTTTGTTTTTTCTTCTTATCATATTTAAACTTACCATAGTCCATAATTCTAGTAATAGGTTTGTTATTTTCAATTGAGATAAGAACCAAATCCATTTTATATTCAGAAGCTTTTTCTAAAGCATCTTCTTTAGTTAAAACTCCTATTTTTTCATTATCAGGGCCTAAAACAAAAACTTTTTTATAAGGTATGTCATTATTTACAACGTGTTCTGATTTCGGTTTTTTACTTTGACTATTTGCAAAGTTTGAGTTATCTTGATATATAACTTCCTCCTTAAATAAATAAAAAGTGGGTTTAGACCACTTCTCATTAACTACAAAAATATTAAATAATCTTTATCTGTAGCGACCCAGCAAAAAATCACTTAGGTGAGAAATGAATCTACTTATTGCTATTAAAAGCACAATAATTTTAACATAAAATCATTTTAAGATTAATAACATTTTCAAAATATCTTACAAAATAAATTATTTCCATGTTTTTATTAATCAAATAAGCAAAAACGGATGGTAATTCTCTTTGTAAGATTTAATAAAAGTTTCTAATTTCACAAAAAAATGTTAATTTCAAATTAAAACTCAAAACAAAAATACAATCTAGTTTTTTTCTTTAAGGTAATTGCTAAATTTTATCATTTTTTAACATTTAAAACAGCAACTATAAAGCACTATCTATTTAATTAATTATTTGAACCTAAAACTTTTCTATGTTTTTTAGTATAAATTTTGTGCTTTTAGCCAAAAGTAATAAAATTGTTTTTAGATAGTATAAAACTAGATAAAAAGATACAACATTGAAAGGAAAATATGAAAAAACAAGGAAAATATAAACTTCTAGCAAGTTTACCATTATCTATAGTTGGCATAGCACCTATTGCTATACTATCAGTAAGCTGTCAATCGGGGGAACAAGATAAACTAACCCAAGAACTTATAAAAAAAGAACAGCAACTTTCAAAGGAACAAGTTGAAAAAGATAAAGCTACCAATCAACTAAATTGAGCTAAAGAACAACTTCCAAAAAAAGATTTAGAAATAAAAAAATTAAAGGGTGAATTAGAAAAAGTAACTCCGCAAAATGATGATAAAAAAGTTTTCGAGACCAAAAAATATAACTTTAAAAACTATAATGCTGAATACACAGTAAAAGAAACAAATGAAGCTGAAGCATTTTTTATTAAAGATGACAAGTCTAAGACACCTTATATTGACTTAGATCAGTTTATATCGATTTTAGATGGTTTATTTGACCAAAATCAATTAAGTTCATATGTTGAAAAAGATAAAAATACAAAAACATATTTTACAAAAAATCCAGATGGAACAATATCAAATAAATTAATTATTGACTGAGCCAAAAACACCATTCAATTAACAAGCACTAATTTCTTTTATGAAATTTTTAAACCACAACAATTAACCGATGGTGAGCAATTCCTAAAAACCGAATATGAATTATCGCGCATCAAAGGTGATGAAGGCAAACTTATCAACTTTGACCTGGGCAAATACAATATGGATATCTTATATAGTAATGATAAAGTATTACTTCCATTTTCAATATTCAATACCTTATTCATGAGTACAACATCAAACAATATTTACTTTAATGGTAAAACATTTACAAATGTAAGTGATGGACTTGATACATTTGAAACTGCAAATGAAGAGCTAAGAGAAAGAATAAGAAAGAATGATGATCTAAATGGCAATAAGGCTACAAAGGAAGAAAGAGAAGCAAACTTCAACCATTTATCATTTACAATGGACTACTTTTATGGCCTAAGAGAATATAAACAAATTAAATCTTTTGCAGACTATATTTCAAAAGAAGACAAAGAAAAATTATTATCAACTGACCCAGAAATATATAACAAAGCATATATAAATATCTTCCATAAACAATTAAATGATTTACACACAAGCCTAAATACTTTTTCGTATCGTGAAAAAGAATGAAATGCCGATATTTTTGACTCATTAACAAGAAATGACTTTGGACAAAAATTGTTGAATGAGCGAAAAGTAGCAACCGAGTTAAGTGGGCTATTTGAGAAAAGATTTGGTAAGAAGGTTAGCGAAGTTGAAACTAAGGATTTAATTAGATACCACGGCAATACAGCTATTGTAACCCTTCTTGAATTCAAAGATGGAACAAAGGATGAAATAAGTGATAAAGATAATGCATGAAAATATGATACATACTTCCTAATGAGACATCTAATTGAAGAAGTTAAAAAGAATTCAAAAATTAAAAATATTGTATTAGATCTATCTTTAAATGGTGGAGGTAGCGTTTCTGCTATGGTTAGAACTTTAGGCTTTATGACCGATAAACCTATTTTAAACCGCGAACAAGATATTCTAAATAGAACAAATAGTTTAAGCAAATCAGAAGTTGACACCGATGGTGATGGTAAATACGAAAATGATGCTTATGATAAATACAATTGAAACTTGTTAGTTGGTGTAACTACATTTAGTGCCGCAAACCAACTAGCAAGTATTGTTAAGGAAATGGGTATTGCTAAAATTATTGGTCAAAAATCTGGTGGTGGTATGTCAGCTATTATGTCAAACGTAATGCCAGATGGTACAACTATTACTATGAGTGGACCAAACAATGCTGTTTTTGGAATAGAAAACAAAGAAATAGAAAGTGGTGTTCCAACCGACATTGCAATCGAATACAAAGACTTCTATAATGATGAGGCAATTGACAAGGCTTTAACAAGCGCTAACTCAAAACAAAATTAATAATAATTAATAACATCGGCCAAAAAATTCCGGTGTTTTCTTAAAATGAAGAAATTATTGTAAAGAAGGAAAAAATATGAAAAAATCAGGAAAAGCTAAACTTTTAGCAAGCTTACTTCCATTATCAGCTATTGGTCTAGCACCAATTGCTATACTAACTGCAAGCTGTCAATCTGGACAAATCGATAAATTAAATAAAGAAATCCAAGAAAAAGAACAAAAAATTCAAGAATTACAAAAAGAAAAAAATAATACTAACGATGAATTAAATAAAATCAAAGATCAACTAAATGAGAAAAACGAAATAATAAATGATATTGAAAGAGAAAACAATATCAAGCCTCAAAACGATGACAATGTTAACATTAGTGCCACCTCTCACAATTTCAAAAACTATAATCCTGAATATACAGCAGTTAAGGAATCAAATGTTGATGTTTATGAAATTAAGGACGATAAATCAAAGACAGCTTATGTTGATATTGATCAATTTTTAAGTGCTCTAACTGGCTTGATTGGCCCAGAACAATTTAGTTCATATGTTGATAAGCAAAAGAATAGAAAAACTTATTACACAAGCAATCCTGATGGAACTATTTCAAACAAGTTGGTAATTGATTGAAATAAAAATACAATTTTTGTAACTACAACGGACTTCTTTTATGAAATATTAAGACCACAAGAATTAACAGATGGTGGAGAATTCGCTAAATATGAATATGAAAGAATTCCAGAAAGTGATAAAGGCGTTACTTTCGATCTAGGTAAATATCATATGGATATCCTTTACAAAGATGATAAAGTTCTAGTGCCATTTTCAGTATTTAACACTCTATTTATGAGCTGAACATTCAACAATATCTACTACAATGGAAAAACATTCACTAATGTTTTTGCTGGACTTGACTCATTTGGTAAAACTGAAGAAGAAGCAAGAGAAAGAATTAGAAAAGATAACAATCTCCATGGCAGCAAACCAACCAAGGAAGAAAGAGAAGCAAACTTTAACCATTTATCATTTACAATGGACTACTTTTATGGCTTAAGAGAATATAAACAAATTAAATCTTTTGCAGACTATATCAAAAAAGAAGATAAAGAAAAACTTCTATCGACTGATCCTAAAAAATGAAATGAAGCATACATCAGTATTTTCCATAAGCAATTAAATGAATTACATACAAGAATGAACTCATTCTCATACTATGAAGCAACTAATTATCTTAAACCTCTACAATTACAAATTGAAGACTATGGTCAATATAGAATTGATTTCAATAAACAAAGAGCAGAATTGGTTAAAGGCTTTGAAGCATATTTCAAAAAGAAAATTGCAGACTTCAAACCAGAAGACTATGTGAAATATGTTGGCAATACCGCTTTTGTCACCCTATTACATTTTGAAGATGGAACTAAAGAACAAAACAAATCTGATGAAGCTTGAAAACATGATACATACCATTTAATGAGATATCTAATGAAAGAGGTAGCAAAAGAAGAACATAAAAATATAAAAAACATTGTTCTAAACATTGCCATTAATGGTGGTGGTAGCGTTGGATCAATGGTTAAAACACTAGGTTTTATGACTGACAAACCAATTCTAAATCGTGAATTCGATATTTTAAATAGAGTAGGTAGTTTAAGTAAAGGCTTAGTTGATACTAATGGTGACGATATATACGAAGGGGATGCATATACACAATACAATTGAAACATCCTAGTTGGTATAAATACATTTAGTGCTGCTAACCAATTGACAAGTATTGTTAAAGAAATGGGTATTGCTAAAATTATTGGTCAAAAAACTGGTGGCGGTATGTCGGCCATTATGCCTCTAGCTCTAAGCGATGGAACAACTATTACAATAAGTGGTCCAAATAATGCTACATTTGGCAAAGATAACAAAGAAATTGAAAGTGGTGTTCAACCAGACATCAAATTAGATTATAAAGATTTCTATAACTACGTTAAAATCGATCAAATGTTAAGCGCTCAAAATCAAAAACAAGACGAAAATAAACAATAATCATCCTTTCATTGGTAAAAAACATCAGCAATTGATGCTGATGATAATGTAGTAAATTTTGTGTAAATTTATTTCTTGCTT